>JAMOVA010000012.1 GCA_027061785.1 Thermoproteota archaeon | reverse complement strand
AGTGGACTCCCCTTATAGTCCTCCTTGGACCGTTTACCCTAATGGCGATCGTATCAACACTCGGGCTCCTTGTGAACCTCAAATGAGGCAGTTCTGGTGAAAAGCGGCCCTCGATGTACCTAAGAGGAGAGAACTGGGGGCCACGGAGAAGTCATACTCACGAATGCGCATGAAAGAAGTTCTCCTCCCCCGAAGATCAGTATGGGGTGCTCTTTCCCAGATCGTAAAGGTAAATTGAGCTACAGGCGAAAGGGAGGTGTATAGCATAGATCTCCTAGTAGAGCGGTCGCGATCTAAGTAGCTCAGCCGGTTAAGGACATCCTCCTCAATAGGGATTTCTGTAAATCCTGCCGATGGGCATCAAAACGAGCTTCGTCATCCCGGAGGACCTCTACAGGGAGTTGAAAAGGAGGGCGTTGGAGGAAGGCCGATCCATGAAGGACATCTTGATAGATGCTCTGTTGAACTACCTGAGTTCTAGCACTTCCACCCATACCAAGAAAAGGGAGCTGGTGGATTTGATCCTGAAACCCGTTGAGGGGGCGGGTCCCAATGATTTGAAGGAGTACGGATACGAGGACCTGGGTGACTGAATTGAAAGCCTTCGTGGACACGGAGCTGTGGAGTTCCGCCAAGAAGAAGCCTGTGAGATCAAAATTCAGGTCAGAGGAGGAGTTTAATCTCGCGCTGGAGGTTCACAGGAGGGCGACGGAATTCTTCAGGGACGTGTTCCCCTCCCTCAAGGTGTACATCTCTTTCCACCAGCTGGTGGAGATATTCCACGTACTGGCGTTCAGGGGGCTGAGGGTGCCGCTGCGCGAGGTACTTGCAATAGTGGAGCACATAATGGAGGATGGGTCCATAGTGAAGGTACCGATAACCGCTGAAGTGGTCAGGGAGGCCTTGAGGGAGAGCTCCGAGACCCGCATCCACGTGTGGGATTTCCTCTGCTTCCTTCCGGTCAGGAACTTCGTGGACACCATTTACTCATCCAACCCCACTTCAGGGTCATAGGGGGAGGAGGTATAACATTGACGTGGTTAACCCAGTGGGTAGGTGGATCGGTCCCTGTCCCGTGGGGGTCCTCGGATGATCCCGTGGATACTCCTCAGCTTCGCGGGAGTTCCCCTTTCCCTCGTCCTAGATGGGGATTCTGTTACATCGGCGACCCTCATGCTGCTCTTCCTTGGGACGGGACTAGACATAACGTTGGAATGGACAGATCTCGGCTCCCTGGGCCGGATGCTCACCAAACTGAGATACCTTCTAGCCCCTTGGGGGATCGTAGCAGTTCCAGCCTCGATCCTCCTTGTTATGGGGAAATTGCACGACATCTGGCCCCTCGCTTCCGTGATCCTAGTTGCTGCAGGTCTGCCGTCCCTGAAGGCCGAGTACGACGACGAACTAAGGCTGATTCGCGATAAATCCAGGCTCCTGTTCGTTGTGATAAGGTCGTGTACCCTGATCTCCTTGTTCCTCACGGTCGTGGCCGCTCTCGAAGCCATCAGTTCGCACATCGTACTGTTGGGACCTGTAATACTCTACCTCCTCTCCGTACCGGTCAACGTGAGGGGACCGAAGGAACTCGTTCCCCCTATCGAGTTAGCGACCCTCTACCTGATCCTAGTTGCCAGCGTGTGGTGATCACAGCCTGGCTGCTTGGAAGCTTCGAATCTTCAAGTTCCCTCAGAAGTGGGATGCGTCGACCACCTCAAGGTTTTAGTTAAGCGACGGTGAACGGCTACCTCATGAGGCTGGGGGAGGCCCTCGAGAGCGCGGTGGTGTTCTCATCGGGGCTGCTGCTGGCATCGATCTACATAGTGAGGACGATCCTCCCCTTCCTGACCGAGGAGTTGGGAGGAAGCAGTGTGGATATCTCGAGGGTCCTCTACATCAGCTTCGTCGTGATGGCCCTCATCTCCCCGCTTGCCGGTCTTATCAGCGATCGCATCGGGGCCAGCAGGCTGCTCGTCGTGTCATCGGTGGCGGCCTCCCTCGTGGTCCTCATGTACCCCCTTACATCCAGCGTGAGCGAGCTCCTCATGGTCAGGTTCCTGCATGCCGTGTTCGCTGAGCTTGCGCTGGCTGCGGGGCTGACCCTGGCCAGCAGGGTGACCTCCTCCGGGAGGGTGGGGGTCGGGCTGCTGAGGGCGTCTCAGGGGTTGGGCATAGCCCTGGGTCCCGTGCTGGCCCTGATCCTCATGTCTTCCGGATACGGTGCGGCGTTCCTGGCAGCCTCGATACTCTCCCTCACACCCCTACTGGCTCTCCTGTACGAGGAGGGAGGGGTGAGGAAGACCAGCCTCGGGGACTCGATAGTCCACTTCCTACACCTCGTCAGGTCGAAAAGGCTCCAGTCCCTAGTCCTACTGGCACTGTCGGAGGCCCTGGGCTTCTCCATCGTGGTCACCTACTTCGTCTCCCACATGGTATCCCTGGGGCTCACCGAGGAGGGATACGCCTTCTTCCTCACAGTTGATGCCTTGAGCTTCAGCCTCGCGGGCTATCCATCTGAGCGCCTCTTCAGGAGGTTCGGGTTGAAGTTCACGCTCGCTGCCGGGATGGGGCTGGGTATGACCTTCCTCGTCCTGGCTCTCTTCCCGTTCCCGTCCACCTTCGTGGCCGCCGCACCGATCATAGGGGTGCTGGGCTCCTTCACCCTCAACCCCGCCTACATAGAGGTGTCCGACCTGGCCGTGGACGGCTCTAGGGGATTCACGGTGAACTCACTGGACCTGCTGGTCAACCTCTCCTTCCTCACGCTTCCCCCGCTCGAACTGATCTTCGATACCCTGGGCCCGAGCGCCCTCATGGCGATTCCCCTGATCCCCCTGGTGACCTCCATCCTTCTGATGATCGCGACGGGTTCGGGTGACCAGTATCGAGACCACTAGTCCATCCTGATACCTTCGCTTCCCCCGATCCTCCTGTTCCAGTAAGAGAGGAGGACGAGGAACGCGATGGCAGGGGGAATGACGTAGTATCGTGTACTCAGGAACGCCACGATCAATCCCGTGACCGAGAGGCCCGCAAGCAGGTCTCTGG
Organism: Thermoproteota archaeon; assembly: GCA_027061785.1. Classification (GTDB taxonomy): domain Archaea; phylum Korarchaeota; class Korarchaeia; order Korarchaeales; family Korarchaeaceae; genus Korarchaeum. The sequence goes on along the minus strand of JAMOVA010000012.1, from coordinate 980 downwards.
GTATCCTCCAATCATCACGTAGGGACCTGAGCGTGTTGTAGAGGGATGCGTAAAGCACTGTCCCCAGGATCGCGTGGATGAGAGGGTGAACGTGTCCAGCGAGGCCGAAGAACGCCACCACCAGGAAGAGGGGTGCGAATAAGTACAGTTTTCCCGGTGGGAACCTCAGCCCGTCCCAGATCATGGGTCTATCCTCCTGAAGCCTGGACAGGAGGATGATGAGCAGGGCCATCCCGATGGAGAGCAGGTAGTAGGGGAAGGCCGGCCAGTAGGTATCCCCCGAGAGGTTGAACAGCAGGACGACCCCGGCGACGGCCACCATCATGTAGCGCCTGACCCGCTTCCCGACCAAAGGGCCATCCGGGTACAGGGAATCGGCGAGCATCACCGGCACGAGCACGCTGTAGATGCTGTGGAAGAGGGTCAGGTAGAGGGCCCAGTTCCAGTTCACACCCAAGAACCTTCCATACGAGGAGAAAAGGCCCAACTTCGCCTGACTGTCGCTGTAGAATGTGTTCACTGCCAAGCCTTCCACGAGCACGCCCTCGAGCATTCCCAGAAACATGAGCGAGTGACGACCCAGTCCCCTCTCGCGCACGTACTCCCTCAGGATGACGGCGGGAAAGCCGTACAGGATAACCAAGATCAGTGCATTCAGTGGATTGGCAAGCTCCCATAGGGGAGTACTGCCGGTTAGCAGCTCCGGTATCGTGGGGGCGAGGATGAGGAGCGCTACGAGCTTACGTTTCCGGTGATGGTCCATGGCATCTATCTCAGGGCTTCGCCCCGGTACGATCCAAAAACCTTCCTGTCCGGCAAGTTAGAGTGGAAACATCGGCTTCGATCCGCGTCGAGGGGCTCCACAGTTATATTGTCTCTTTTGATCGCACCGTGGTGATCACCCTGTCTGTTATGAGGATCTGGCACGGAAGGGTTCCCCTTGATAGGGCCGACGACTACGAGAGGTTCCTTGTGGAGAG
>JAMOVA010000011.1 GCA_027061785.1 Thermoproteota archaeon | reverse complement strand
CGATGTCATGCCCGTGAACGTGAGGCCCATATTGGAAAGGATAAGGGAGCTCCCTCCCATGCCGGAGGATCAGGTCAGAGAGCTGGTGGAGAAATACGACCTGACTGAAGAGCTGGCTTGGGAGATATTCGATGACGGGAAAGTGGAGCTCTTCGAGAGGTTGAGCAGGTACGGAGTGCCTACCAGATTTCTAGCTTCAATGCTCGTCTCAATGGTCAGGTCCTTGAAGAGAGAGGGCGAACCCGTGGAAAATCTAAGGGAGGAGCACTTTGAGGAGATAGCTAAGTTGCTTGGGGAAGGATCGCTGGCTAAGGAGGCCGTGCCAGAGGTGCTGAGATCGCTATCCAGGGGGGAGTACCTTAGCGCTGAGGAGTACGTGAGAACCCATCGCATGTCGGTCGATGAGCTGGACAGGGTGATAGAACAGGTCCTCGAGAAACTCTCGTCCAAGGTGAGGGAGAGGGGAGAGAGGGCTTACGGCATGGTCATGGGCGAGGTGATGAAGGAGGTCAGGGGGAAGATAGACGGATCCATAGTCAGCAAGAGGGTGAAGGAAAAGTTAGAAGAATTCCTCAAGGCTCGTTGATTTCCTCTCCTTCACTATATCATCGAAATCCATGTCTAGGGAATCGAGTATCTGCTCGAATGTGGTCCTCATTATCTCCAAGTACTTTTCCTTATCTATCTGGGCTTTTTTGGCGAGTTCGAGGGGCATTACGCCTTCCCTACCCCTCACCTTCACGTACCTGATCACCTGGCCAGCTACCACCCTCTTCCCCATGCTCTCCAGCATCCTAGCCACCTTGACGTGTTGGGGGGTGGTCTTCTTGTAGCTATCCAAGTTCCTAGTCAGCATGGTCTTGAAGGCCAATTCCTCCAGATCGAACTCTCCGGCCTCAAGCCTTTTCACGTAGGACCTTATCGTCTCGGCTACCTTCTTCTTGGCCTCCTCAAATTGCTCGGGGGTCTCTACCTTTCTGAGTATCTCTAGCACCTCGTCGAATGCCTTCTTGACGAACAGTGGGATGTTCCTCTTCTTCCCGAGGAGTCCTTTCACATCGATCACTCCGTCCACAGTAACTCCCAAGTAGTTCTTCTTCAAACGGGAGAGGACCACATACCTATACCACTTGTCCAACTCCAGATCTATACCCAACTTGGATTCCACTACCTCCTCCAACCGCTCTATCTCCTCCTTCGTAGCTCCCTTGATGAATAGAGAGTCAGTATCCCCATAAATGACCTCTAGGCCCATTTTCCTAGCTTCCTCTATCGACAGGAGCATGGCCTTCCTGGCCAATGCGGTGATGGTCTCGGCGGCAGGAGGAGAGTACAGCGGGAAGTTCTCATACCCGAACACCCCGTAGCTAGCGTTAAGGAATACCTTCAAGCTCCTCTGAACCGTGTCGAACCACCTTCTCATGTGCTCATCCTTCTCCTCCTTAGCCCTCCTCTTGTACCTCCTCACCCTCATATCCCTCAGCGCCCGTATGAGGTAGGGGACTATCCCGAGCCCCTTCCTGCATATCCAGTGGGGCAATTCCTCTACCGGCCTGTTCTCCCTGCAGTCCTCATGTGGGCAGTTTATCGTCTCGAAGCTCACCTTCCACCTGCCAATTATGGAGGGATATAGGCTCGCGAAGTCCATCACGGCCACATTGAAATGAACTCCCGGAACTGGCTCTAGTACTATGGCTCCCATGTACTTCTTCCCCTTTATTATCGCCTGGGAATAGGTCCTCTCTCCCCTGACCGCCTTTATCTCGTCCTGTTCCGGTATGAGCCAGTTCCTCCTCCTGTACTCGAAGAATATCATGTTCCTGATCCATGAGGATACCCCTTGCCTAGACACCTCCTCCAAGGACATCTTGCTTATCCTAGAGAGGAGGAAGAGCAGCCTGATCAGCTCACCCTCCCCGATGTTCCCCAGCTTGAAGGTCAGCTCCGCATCCTGCAGGCAGTATTCAGCTAGTTCTCTGACGCTAACTGAGTAGAAGTCCCTAGTGCCCAGTTCGATCTTCCTCTCACCGAGTAGAGCCTCGGCCACCTCGTCCAGCGTGTAGCCCAAGTACTTGTTATTGAACACGTAAACCTGAATCGACTTGTTACTGAAGAGTTTGTAGAGATCTACGTGCATTCCCGTGTCAAGAAGAGCCCTATCCCTCTCCAACCTTACGGGCCAGTCCCTCACTCCAAGCTCCCTCGCCCTCCTAGCCAAGTAGGGCATGTCGAAGTTATCGCCGTTATACGTGAAGACCAGCGGGTACTGTGAGATCCTGTCTAGGACGGAGCGGATCAGCCTACCCTCGTTCTCATATTTGATCAGTCGAGCTCCATTGGGGAGAGTATCAGGTACCTCTCCACCCCGCAGTAGTACGTGAACTTCCTTCTTGCCGTCGCTGTCAACTAGCGCGACGGCAGCTACAGGTTTTTCCGGCTTCGAAGGATCAGGCATTCTGTCTAGGGTGGCGAGTACCTCTATATCGACGGCAACACTCTTTAGGTGTGGGGAGGGTTCATCGAATAGGGGTATCATGGAGGAGAGTATCTCCTTACTCTTTTCGTCCAGATCCCTAAACTCCTGAGGGATCTCGCCACCTTTGCGTGGTCTAATCACATCACCTGAGTCGTCTATCTCATAGGAACAGCCGGGTATTAGCCCCCTGTCATACACATAGCAGTCGTAGTACTTTATTTTAGCCTCCCATACGCTAAATCCTTTCTTCGTTAGTTCCTCTCTCATGTTCCGAGGAGACCCACCTATGGCGAGTGGATCCTTGGCCTCGACCTTCGTCACTTCTACTTCTCTGTCCCTCAGGACGTCGTATTTCCTCACCCTAGATACTCTGAATAATCTAGCGGCCAAGCTAGGAGATAGTATCTTCTCTAGAGAGTCAGCTGGTGCGTCTGTTAGCAGGTAGGGTTTATGCCCAGTATTATCTTTTATCAGGAAAACCTCCTCTCTCTCAGGATCGTAGAACTTCATTACAGCGGCTTTATCCTCACCTGAGTAGAAGACGGAGAGGAGTATTCCCCTTCTATTCGTCATACCCAGCGCATCCTTAAGGGACCCTCATTTAAATAAAGGGTACCATCTCGGTTTGGCGAAAGGTGTCTAGCATGAGAAAGGGCTCTGCAGTCCTACTAGCAGTCATCCTGCTCACGAGCACTTCTATACTCTCCGTCTCTGCAATGAGACCGATGCCTGTGGCCACCATCGTCATACATGAGGACCTCTCAGCTACCATGAAGGCCCGGGTCTTCAGACTGATTCACGAGCCCGAAACCAGATACTTCTCCAACGTCCTCAAGGCCCCCATACTCAATTGGATCAATTACCGCGGGAATGTCACCATAAACATGACCAACGCCGGACCTAGGGGTGTTTACACTCTTATAGCTGTTCCCAGACCAGGAGACCCTACAAGGAGAGCTAACTTCTTCCCTAGAGCTGAAGCGGCGGGTTACTTCGACAATACGACAGTTCATACCATGATGAGCTTCTTCTACGGAGACAGATATCTCCTCCTCTATGGTATAAGGTGGAACTTCGTTAACGTAACTTACGCATCTACGCCTCATATAAACTACACGGGAGTCGTCTCTATTGCCTCTGTCGCGGCTAAAAGTGACAAGATAAAGTCACTTCATCTCTCTTTCAGGACTGAGGAGCAGGTGGCCACACACGCTTTGATTGTGGATTATAATCTCACGGTGGAGAGCCTTCCGCTGGAGCTTAGGAGAAGTCCCAGTGGATATTACTACATAGACCTAACACCGCTCACAGCAGCGCTGCCGGATGACATCTCGGCCAATCTCTGGGTCAATTTCACTAGTCTGAGAATCTCAATACTTGGAGGGAACCCGGCGCCAAAAGTAGTCATATGGAATGACGCCCTATGGGAGTTCGTCCCTCAGCTTCAGGAAAACGGGAAGTCCCTTGTTGTCATAATACAAAAAGCCGAGCCCTATATACCTCCTCAGCTCATTCTCCTAGCGGTGGTTCCACCAGTAATTGTTGGGGCCTACCTCTTCTGGAGGTTCCGGATGGAAAAATCTAGGAGAGGAGTTAAGGGGAAGAAAGAAGGCTCTTGAGTACTTTTATGGCAAGTGGGAGGCTATAGCCATATCCAGGTCCTCCCACGACTATATCTGCTCTTTCTTTAACCTCCCTCGGGGCATTTGGAAGGGCTATTGAGAGGCCCACTATAGAAAACATCTCCAAATCGTTGTGAGAGTCACCTATAGCTGCCACGCGCCCTAGATCTACTCCGAGCTCCTCGCATAGGGATAGGAGTCCAGTTCCCTTATTCACTCCCTTGGGCATTATGTGAAGGGCATAACCGCTGGTCGTTATTTCCACATCAAAGCCCTTCGAGATTATCTCTCTGATAAGCCTCTCTTGGGTCACAGGATCCATCCTCAACGCCAAATCAACATATCTGAACTTGGAATCTTCTGATATATATTTTCCATAACTACTATCTTTTATAAATTTCTTCACCTTATCCATTACATTCAGATCACCGAGTAGCCTGTGCCTCTCCCCTAAGTAGACCACTCCCCCGTTTTCGGCTATACCGATCACTTTGGAGCTTGGCCTCAGGTAAGCTGACAAGGCGTAGGCGATGGGGAAGGGGTTGCCCGTCACCAAGGCTATAGGCACCTTCTTCCCCAGAGATCTCAGAGCTTTAACCGCTCCTAAGTGAATGTACGGCTCCTCGTAGGTTATGGTGCCGTCCACATCGACAGCTACGAGGTCCAGCTTCTCAAGCATTTTTATAAACGCCCCCGATCTATGCCAACCGAAGGGAGGTAAAGAAGGTTGCCATCGTGGGGATATTCCTACAGCGCGAAAGGCGAGCGGGAAGCCATGGCCTCAGGGAGAGACCTGAGGGTATCGTTCAAGGAGACTGTTGAATTGCTGAGAGCTATCCGGGGCAAGAAACTGTCTGAAGCTTACCAGATTCTGGATGATGTGATAGCTCTGAAGAGGGCTGTGCCCTTCAGGAGGTTCAAGAGGGGGGTGCCCCACAGGAGGGAGCTGAACGGATGGAAGCCCGGCAGGTACCCCGTGAAGGCCGCGAAGCTCGTCAAGAAGATTCTCAAGAGTGCGGAGCACAACGCCACGAACAAGGACTTGGATCCTGACCGCCTGTATGTGAAGCATGCAGCTGCTCAGACCGGAACCAAGCTGAAGAGGATATTCCCTAGGGCTTACGGTAGGTCTACTCCCAGAATAGAGCAGCTGGTCCATGTTGAAATAGTGCTGGAGGAGAGGGAGGAGGAAGAATGAGCGCCACGAAGACCCTACCCAACTATAAGAAGTTCGTTCAGGAGGGCATTATCAGGTACTCCTTGCATGAGTTAATGGAGAAGGTGGCCGAGAAGGCTGGTTTTCACGGTGTGGACATTTCCTCCACACCGGTGAGGGACATTATAACGGTTTACGTCGAGCGGCCAGGAATAATCATCGGTAGGGGCGGTAGAGCTTCAAAAAGGATAGGAGAGATGGTAAAAGAGGCCTTAGGCATCTCTAATCCCTACATTCAGGCCAAGAAGGTGGACGAACCCTTCCTGAGCGCGAGGATCGTAGCGAGCTACATAGCCAGGAGGATCGCTAGGGGAGAGAGGCACAAGAGGGTAGCCTTCTCCGCCCTCAGGAGGGTCATGATGGCCGGCGCTAAGGGGGTGGAGATAAGGCTCGCAGGGAAATTTGGGAGTCAGAGAGCTAGGGAGGAGAGGTTCAGGGCTGGGGTAATCTACAGGTGTGGGCAGGATCAGATAGAGAAGGTCGACTATGCAGTGAAGCACGTGCTCATGCCTCAAGGAGTGATAGGTGTGAGGGTAAGGATAGTGAGGCCCGATGTCGAGAGCCCTGATATGGTGAAGATAAAGGAGGAGGTCATAGAGGAGATAAGGCAGAGGATGAAGGCTGAGAGAGAGGAGTTGTCCACCACCGAGGTGGAGGTCGAAGTCCCCGAGGAGTTGGCAGAGGCCCTAGAGTCTTCCGAGGGATCTGAGGAAGTCAAGGAAGCTGAGGTGGTTGAAGCGGAAGCGGCGGAAAGCTCCGTTGCTGAGGAATCTGAACCAGTCGAGTCGCAGTCCGAATCGGAATCAGGATCGAAATTGGAGGAAGCTGGAGCCGAGACACCTGAGTCGGAAGAGGCTGAGGGGGTGAGTGAGGTTGCCAACGAGGAAGGTTGAGGAGCTAAGAGGTATGACCAACGAGGAGCTCTTGGAGCGGTTGAGAGAGGTGGAAAAGGAGTTCTTCCTTCTAGAGGCCAAGAGGTTAATGGGGGCGGCTGAGAAGGTTCACCTCAACAGAGAACTTAGGAGAGAGAAGGCCAGGATCCTGACCATTCTTAGGGAGAGGGGTATAAAGATATAGCCCCTATAAAACCCTCTAATCTCCTTTATCACGAGCTTATCGGTCTGGAGGTGGAACTGTTGTCCTCACCCAATCTGTCGGAGCTGGGGATCAAAGGAAAGATCATTTACGAGACCAAGAACATGCTCGTGATCAGGACCTCCAAGGGTGATGTCAGGGTACCGAAGGAGAAGAGGTTGTTTTTATTTAGGTTGCCCAGTGGTAAACGAGTCATCGTCCTAGGTGATAGGATAGTGGGAAGACCTGAGGAAAGGGTGAAAAGATTATGAGGAGACTATCTGAAGCTCTGATCGGAGATGTGATCCCTCCTGAGAGGGAGTGCTCCGATGACAAGTGCCCTTGGCACGGAAGCATATCTATCAGGGGGAAGACCCTAGTGGGGAGGGTCATCAGCACCAAGATGACGGGAACCGTGACCGTGCTCGTCGAGTACCTCCATTATAGGCCGAAGTACAAGAGGTATGAGAGGAGGAGAAGCAAGATCCACGCGCACCTCCCGCCGTGTCTCGATATAAAAGAGGGGGACGTCGTTAAAATAGCTGAGACCCGGAGGCTTGCGAAGACCGTCAGTCACGTGGTCTTGGGGAAGGTCAGGTAGGGGAGGACCTCCTCCACCCGTACTTACTTTCGTCGTAGAAGGGCATTTTAGAAACCCTCACCTTGAACTCCTTGGCTCCCTTGATAGTGAATTCCTCTCCCTCCCTTGCTAACTCCGGTGGGATGTATCCCATACCTATTCCCCTCCCTAAAGTGGGGCTGAAGGTGCCACTGGTGACCACGCCCACCTCCTCCCCGTCCTTGAGTATCTTATCCCCCTTTCTTGGGGAGTTCCTAGTCTCGCTTAGCAGGCCGACCCTCTTCCTCTTCACTCCTTCCTCCTTCACTCTAACCAAGGCTTCTTTACCTATGAAGAACTCCTTATCTAGTTTCACGGCGAAATCCAGACCCGCTTCAAATGGATTCGTTCCCTCGTCTATGTCGTTCCCATAGAGAACTAGCCCGGCCTCGAGCCTGAGTATATCCCTCGCAACCAGCCCGCAAGGTACGGCTCCTTTATCCACCAGTTCCCTGTAGATGGATTCGGCCCAGTGGACATCCCACGTCACTATCTCATAACCGTCCTCCCCGGTGTAGCCCGTCCTGCTTATGATGAACTTGGTCCCCTCATGAGTACTCTCCTCCACCCTGAACTTCTTCAGGTCAAAAGTCCTTCCTAATACGTTGTGAACGAGGCCCCTAGCTTTAGGACCCTGAATGGCCATCATCACGGTTCTAAAGGTCTCATCGCTCAATTCCAAATCCATATCCCACTCCGACATCAGCTTCTCGAACCATCTCAGTATCTTCTCCCTGTTCGACGCGTTCACAACGAACAGAATGAGATCATCCGAAAGCTTAAAGGCCACATTATCGTCCTTTATTCCTCCTTGGGGATTGAGGGTTAGGGTGTACCTCGTCCTTCCGTTGGATATCTTGATGTTATTTGAAGTGGCTCTCTGGAGGAAGTCAACCACCTCGGGCCCCCGCAGTAAGAAACGCCCCATGTGAGATGTGTCGAATATCCCGACCGAATTCCTGACCGAGAGCGTCTCCTTTAGTGAGTTCGTGTACTTCATCGGCATCTCCCAACCAGCGAATTCGAAGAACTTAGCCCCCAGCTCTCTGTGAAGACCGTCGAGTGGAAGTCTAAACACCGGATCCCACCAATATCCCCTACTCTGCGAAAGGTTATTACATTTTCCTGCTCTCATGGGTCTTAGGGTTAAATATGGCCGAGGAACCAGCAGTTAAAGCGGCGGAGGAGATCGCCTCCCAGTTAGGGGAAGATAGGGTTCTTCTGGAGGATCTGGATAGGTCTGCCTACTCTTACGATGCTTCTGGTATTCATGCGATTCCATCAGCCGTGGTTAGACCGTCTGATGTGGAGGATGTGTCATTCATCGTGGAAGCAGCAAATAGATATGGTGTCCCGGTAATTCCTAGGGGCTCAGGGACGTCTCTAGTTGGGGGACCGTTACCCATAGAGGGAGGCATAGTTGTAGATATGCAGATGATGAATGGCATACTTGACAAGGACGATTACAGCGGTCTCGTCAGGGTGGAAGCTGGATTAAAAGTTTTAGAGCTCAACAAGGTGTTTCCCGACAGGTTCATGCCTATTAATCCGGATGGAGCCGGATTTTCCACCATTGGCGGATTGATAGCCGAGGATGCAGCCTCTCCTCTCTCAGCTAAGTACGGGACCATGAAGGATTTGGTGATAGGTGTTGAGGCGGTCCTTCCATCCGGAGAGGTAGTCTTAGTGGAGCAGCCGGGACCTCCCAGCAAGTGGAACGCTCTTGGCCTAATGCTGGGATCGGAAGGAACTCTAGGAATATTCACATCCGCCTATCTGAGACTCCCTCCGAAGCCAGAGAGCAGAAGGGCCTTCATGATAGAGTTCTCGGATGTATATGACTCCATAACCGTCCAAAATACTATAGAGAGGGAGGGCATAGGTATACTGGGCTTCGAGGTGTATCATAACTACAGAGAGGTGGTTGAAGGTGGCGGGATGGAAGCTATAGCTTACTTGGAGATGGCAGGTAAAGAGGAATGCGTGGATCTGTGGAGCTCTAGGTTGAGCGAGGTATTGGGCAGTATGGAGATTCACCATGAGGAAGCTGATTTGAAGGACGCGAGTGACATATGGATCAGGAGGAAGGGCATATACGAGATAGCGAGGAGCAGGGAGTCGGCAATAAAGGTCGTGAGCATGAGAGTTCATCCCCATCTAGTCAGGGATGCCGTCCAAGAGATAGATAGGACGGGTTCCAGGATGAAGCTCCCTGTGGTAACGGTCTTCGACCCGCCTCTGGGTTGGGTCATGGCCATATTCCTCTACGATCCCACCAACGAGAAGGAGGTAGAGAGGACGGAAAAAGCGGCCCAAAACGTCATAAGCAGGACGATATCGCTGGGAGGATCTGTGGGGTTTGGAACCGGCGTCGGAGTCAACAGGATAACCCCTGATATGGATGAGGGATTTGTGACCATATTCTCCAAGGTGAAGGAGGCACTTGATCCGAACTGGATCATGAATCCCGGAAAGCTCGTCGAGAGGTGAATCCCTTGGTGGAGTTCCCGGAGCAGCTTGTCAAGGAGCTCGGGAGATGCATTGGATGCGGAGCGTGCAACATCCCCTGCCCTATGTTCCATGTGGAGGGTCTCAGAGAGACAGAAGGTGCAAGGGCCCGTATAAAGCTCCTCTCAATGCTCAGCTACGGAAAGATCGAATTAACTGAAGAGTTCCTCAGCTACACGTTCACCTGCATGAACTGCGGGCTCTGCAGTAACTTCTGTCCTGTGGGCATTGATGTGTTCGGTGTGATCGTCGGTTCCAGATCGGCGTTAATAGACATGGGATACGTCCCTCTAGTCACCGTCGGCATGAGAGATGTGAGAAGGAAGACCGGCAGCCCGATCGGAGACAGGATAACTAAGGGGGTCTGGCTGCCGCCCGACTTCCAGCCCGAGAAGGGAGCAGATCTACTCTTCTTCGCAGGATGCTGGGTGCACACGGTACCTGAAGTGGCGTTAGCAGCGAACAAGCTCCTCCAGAAGATCTCGGAGAGAGTAGTCCCAGCGGGAACAAACGAGCCATGCTGTGGAGGGCTCGTGTACGTGATTGGGGAGAAGGACAGTTCTGAGGAGTCAAGGGAGGAGTTGAGGAGGTTCTTAGCTGATCTCTCCCCTAAAAGCGTGGTGTCTGGGTGCTCGCTCTGTGCCAACATGTTCACGGATCTGGGCATGAAGGACTTGGCCTCTGTCATAGAAGAGGCTTTAGAGGAGGGAAAGATAAGGACGAAGAGCCTGAAGGGAAAGAAGAACAAGGTGTTCTTGGTGCCCTCGTGCAGGAGCAATGGCGCTTCCGAGAGGATATTGAGATCCATAAAGAATGCGAATGTGTTAGAGATCCCGGAGTGGGTATGCTGTGACTGCGGGGCCACGCTCATCTACCAAGCGGAGCCGGAGAAGTTCGACAGATGGCTAGGAAAGCTGCTCGATATAGCCAGCAACATGGATGCCGACTACGTAATTATCGAGGAGGTCGCATGCTACTCCATGATCTACGAAGCCCTAGAGGGGAGAAATAAGGTGAAAGGCATGAAGATAGTTTCGCTCCCCTCGTTCCTTCTAGATCATATCTCTTGATCCGGATTTCTTACATTTTCGATTCAATCCTCTATAGTCACGAGGGATCTCTCCAAGATCGTCGTGTAGGGTCTTCCCACCGAGATGTACGTGAAACCAGCTTCCTCAGCCTCTTCTGGATCGAAAAGGAGTCTCCCGTCGAACAGTATCACCGGTCCATCCTTCTTTACAGCTCTCCTCAGCTTCCTCAGGTCGAGCATTTTGAACTCAGTGTGATCGGTCACGAAGGCTATTGCATCAGCGTCTTTGACTGCCTCCAGCATATCGGGTACGTACTCACCGCCGAACGGGGACCTGACGAGGGGGTCGTACACCTTGACTGCGTGACCCCTCTTGACCAGTTCCTTCACGAAGGGCTCTACAGGAGACTCTCTGGGATCGGGTACGTCTCCCTTGTATGTGGAACCCAGCACAGCTATCACACCGCTCCTTCCGCCCCTAAGCTGCCTCACGACTTCGTCTAGGATGTCAGCGTAATGGAATGGCATCTCGGCGTTGAGTTCCCTGGCCCTCTTTATCAGGTTGGGTCGATAGCCTCTCTCCTGCGAGGCCCAGAATAGGAACCACGGGTCCTTGGTTAGGCAGCTCCCTCCCACACCTATCCCCGGGATCAGCATGTTTACCCTGGGGTGCTTATTCGCTAGCTCCCTGACCTTCCTCACATCCACGCCCAAGACCTCGCACATCCTCGCCACCTCATTGGCGAAGGCTATGTTCACATCCCTGTACGAATTCTCCACCAGTTTGACCATCTCGGCCGTGAGGGGATCTACTATCTCTATTCCCCCCTCGACGAAGGACTCGTATAGCGTCTTAGCTAGCAGTCCTGACTTCTCATCGACGGCACCGATTATCCTGAAGTTCTGGACGAGCTCCTGGAGGAGCTTTCCTGGTAGGGCCCTCTCTGGGCAGTACGCTAGGTAGACATCCTTGCCCACCTTGAGGCCCCTAGATTCAACTGTCGGGATTATTAGATCGTAGAACGTTCTGGGAGGTAGTGTACTCTCTATCACTATGAGTCCGCCTCTCCTCACTATCTCTAGGGCGCTCTCCAAAGCCGACAGTACCATGCTGAGGTTAGGCCCATCCCTTCCCTTTGGAGTGGGAACGGCTATCAGAACCACGTCAGATCCATACAGTTCGCTTAGATCCCCCGTTGGGAAATAATTGCGTTCTTTAAGCTCATCTAACAATTCGGCTATGCCCTTCTCCTGTTTGAGGCGGGTCTCTCCCCTCGAGAGCTCATCTATCAGGTTCCTGTTCACATCGAATCCGTAGACGGTGAATCCCGCCCTTGCCATGAGAAGTGAGGTGGGAAGGCCTATGTAGCCCTGGCCCAAGACAGCTATCTTGGCCTCTCTAGCTTTAAGGGCCGTCTCTAGGTCCTCATAGAGTATCCTCTTCATTTTCCCTCGATTCGTGAGTGCGTGTCAGCTTCTAAAAGGATAGCCTTGAAAAGGATGAAATCGAACGAAAAAGAGCTCATTATGAGGTGAGGGGATCAGACGAGTGTTCCTTCCCTCTCTCTGACCTTCAGTCTGGTGATATATCCCGCTATCCTGTTTCTGTAGACTTTGGACTTTATCTCAGCTATCTGGGAGAGCATTCTCTTGTTATGCTCGAAATCCTCGGTCCAGATATCTGGATACTGCTTGACGAGCTTATACGCAGTCCTCTTAATTACCTTCTCCCTCACTGTTCCCATATCTATCCTCGGATGGGGACGGACCCCACTCCATTTTAATCTTTTATGGTCTTTTACGGCGACGGTCATGGTTAGTTGGAGGCGGCTAAGAGCGTGAGCTCCTCGAATAGGACCCGTAAATTAGGTGCCCTTCACTGGGATTTTAGGCATCTCTGTGATAGGGATTTCCAGTGGACCGAAGAGATTATATTTGCGGCAAGTGTCGTATATCGGCCGCCCGCCACTGCATGACCCCGTGGGTAGGGAGGAAAGCGTGGGCTGACCTGTGACCCGCGGGGATTAGTTGGCGGGCGGACATCCGTATCCTTGGGAGGATGGTTATCTTGGCAGATAATTCGAGAAGGGACGCTTTCCATCATAAGTATATTGCCAAATTAGAGGTTATAGTTAACGGCGTGGTGGAGACTAGTGATGTGATAGGGGCTATTTTCGGACAATTAGAGGGTCTACTCGGCCCTGAGTTAGAGCTCAAGGAACTCCAGAGGACGGGGAAGATAGGAAGGATAAACATAAGGATGAGGAGAGAGGGAGATAGGTCCAGAGGGATCGTTGAGCTGTACTCCGGACTAGATAAGGTCAGAACCGCACTACTCGCCGCTGCGATGGAGACTGTTGATAAGGTCGGTCCCTATCCAGCGAAATTCAAGTTGATTAGAATACTCGACGATAGAGAGGAGAGGCGAAATGAGATAGCCAAGAGGGCCGCTGAGATATTGAAGAAGTGGTCCGTTGAGAGGGAGGACAGCTTCAGGAAGCTCATAGAGTTCGTGCAGAGAGAGAGCGCGAAGTCCAACTTCATACTCTATGGAGACGAGGAGCTACCGGCTGCTAGGGGCGTTGAGGATGCTGAGGAGATAATAGTCGTCGAGGGTAGGGCTGACGTCATGAACCTCCTGAAATACGGTTACGATAACGTGATAGCGATGGGCGGCGCTGTGGAGAGGGTTCCCAAATCTCTGGTTAAGCTGATCTCGGAAAAGGAAGCTATAGCTTTCGTCGATGGGGATAGGGGCGGCGAAATGGTTCTCAGAACTCTACTCGAGCAGACGGACATAGATTACGTGGCCAGAGCTCCGGAAGGTAAGGTAGTCGAGGAGCTAACAGCCAAGGAGATTAGGAGGGCCCTTTCCTCAGCCGTCCCGGCCGATGAGGTGAGGAAGGAGCTCGGAATATCTCCGCCTCAGGAGAGGAGGATCACCGTCATAAGATCCGCCGCGCCCCATGTATCTCATCAGAGACATGAGAGGGAGGAGGATGAGAGGCTGCTCAGGATACCCGAGATGTTCAGGGAGCAGTACGCGAGGATCAGGGGCACCGACAAGGTCCTATTACTGGACGACAACCTCTCACTGATAAGGGAGGTATCGACATCCGATCTCCTCAACGCTCTATCGGAGGTCAGCGGCGTCAGGTACATCGTCTACGACAGGATAGTTACCCAGAGGATAGTGGATAAGGCCTATGAGGTGGGTGTCAGAGCCATAGTTGGGGGAATCGCTAGGGATATCGTGAGGAGACCCTCTGGAATGGCGATATATACAGCACAGTAGGTGGCGTAGTTGAAGATCCTAGAGCAGGATCTCAAGAAGGGATTCATCAAACTGAGGGTTGAAAGCTTGGATGATCTCTACTGGCTCTCCTCGATCCTAGAGCCGGGAGACCTCGTTACCATGAGGACTACTAGGAGAGTGAAGCAGGAAGGGATAAGGGCCGACAGCGGAGAAAGGGTCTCCATGACCATCACCTTAGAGGTGGAAAAGGTCAAGATGGATCAGTACTCCGCTAGGCTGAGGATCGCGGGCATAGTCAGGGTGGGTCCGGAGAAGTTCGGGATACAGGGTCAGCATCACACGTTAAACGTCACAGAGGGATCCACACTGAAGATCGTGAAGAAGAAGTGGAGTAGATCTCATCTGGACATATTGAGGAGGGCGGAGGAGTCCTCAAGTAAAGGAAACGTCATACTAGTGGCGATGGATGACGAAGGTGCCACCGTTGCAAAGGTGGATGCGTATAGGGCCGAGGAGATCGCCTACGTAAGGTCCAACCTCCCATCGAAGAGAGGAGACCTGAAAAGGAGGGATGACGCGGAGAGGAGATACTACGCGGAGCTCTCATCCCTATTGGAGGAGATAGACTCCAGGATGAAACCCCAGGCTATAGTAGTGGGAGGGCCCGGGTACACCAAGGAGAAGTTCTCATCCTACGTGAAGGAAAGGAATCCAGAGCTCGGGAAGAAGCTCCGAGAAGGTGGAGCCACTAGTTCCACTTTCTCCGGCATCCTAGAGATGATAAAGCGAGGCGACGTTGAGAAAGTCGTGAAGGAGCTGACCTTGGCGCAGGACATGAGGGCTGTGGATGAGATATTTGAGCTGCTTGGTAGGGATTCCAGGCTCGTTACTTACGGTCTGAAGGAGGTAATGAGGGCCGTTCAGTTCGGCGCAGCTGATGAGGTCTTGGTAGCTAGCTCCCTCCTTTTCGATCCCGAGACGCGCGACGACGTGCTCAAGATATTGGAGATGTGTGAGGACACGAGGGCGGAGTTTCATATAGTGGATGCGAAGAGCGAGCCCGGCGAGAAGTTGTTATCCCTTGGCGGAATCGCCGCGAAACTTAGGTATCAGATAGAGTGAACGATCAGATTCCATCCTCAGCTAATCTCGATCTGAATCCCTTCTTCACTTTTTTGAGCTTTGATATGGCTTCTTCAAAACTTTCCCCCGGTAACAGGCGGTACGTGAGATAGAGACCCGTTGTACCGACGGATCTCCGCTTTGTGAGAACCCTCACTCTCTCCTCAACTACGTCCTTATCCACACCCAGTACTTTGGCCACGTATTCCTCGTATCCGAGCACAGGATACTCTAAGTGACCATTTTCCGTCGGGAATATCAACCTCAATTCCTTGTTCACACCTGGTACCCTCCTTCCTTTTCTAAGGCCCATCAAATCGAGCCTCCCGCCGAATTTGTAGAACTCCTCCTCTCTCTTCCTCAGCGCCCCTATCGGTATAGAGACCGTGGTATTACCATCGAAGTGAATGTAGTACTTGGGAGTGCTCCTAGGGGTGGCTTGGACTATCTCCCTGTAGACGGGATCCCCTAGATGGTCAGTTAGGATCCCCTCTAGGAGAGAAGGGGGGAGCGAGTATCTAGGTACGACCACATCTACGTCGCTGCTCTCTCTCACATCTCCACGGGCCACGCTCCCGTAGACATAAGCTGGTGTTCCCCTGCTGTATAGCACTTCCATCACTTCGATCGCTCTCTTCCTCTTCCTAGCTAATATCCTCCATCTCTCAGGATCGTAGATCACTTCTGCTTCTGGTTTTATATCGAGCAATGCGTGCACCTTATCTGATGAATGAATCCCCGCCCACTAAAAATGCTCTCAGGTGCAGCAGGTGCGGATCGAGCGATGTGCTAATTGTGAGGAGGTATTCCGGAGAGGCACTATGCCGTCGCTGCCTCAGAGATTCCCTGCTCAGCAGGACTAAGAGGGCTATAAGCAGGTACAAGCTCCTGAGAAGGGACGACGATATTGTCTTCCTCAGGTCAGGACTCAAGCGAGATGATCTGCTGTGGGATCTCTTCTCGGAGATTGAATCCGGATTTCCCGTCTCGATCAGGGAGGAAAGACTACCACCCTACGCGGATTTGTGGGAGGCCATCTTGGCCTTCTTAAAGGAGGGAGGAGGGGGTAACGGTAAAGTTGTCCTCCCTCTACTCTTGGATGACGCCGTAGGCCTCCTCCTAAGGTTCATTTTCACGGGATCGCCATCCCTTCTCGTGTTGAAAGGCAGGGTATTCCTCGCTTTGAGAGAGGTCCTCGGTCATGTTTCACCTTTTGTCGAGGTTCCTGTGGAGGAATTGCTGGCTCTCGCGGAGTCGGGGGAAATGGAGCCTGACTTCGAGAACATCTACCTTAGGCTCGTGCGGAAGTTGGAGGAGGAGAATCCGGGGATGAGATTCAATGTGCTCAGGGTGTCCGAGAGGGAGGACTTCCTCAGATCGATCGGCATAGTTTTTAGATAGGGACCGACTCGGAAGGTTGAGCAGGGCGAGGCGGGAACATGTCGGAAAGAGAGGCGTTCGAACTAACTCCTAAGGGGGAGAACTTCTCCAGATGGTTCGATGAGGTCCTCTTCAAGGCGGAAATCTTGGATGAGAGATATCCAGTCAAGGGGATGTACGTATGGCTTCCCTTCGGCTATGAACTAATGGAGAACGTGATGAACGTCATGGAGAGGCTGATGAGACAGACTGGGCATAAGAGGGTGTACTTCCCGGGCGTGGTGCCGGAGGGAGTTTTGAGCAGGGAGTTCAGATTCATCAAGGGCTTCGAGGATTCCATCTACTGGATCACTCGATTGGGTAAGCAGGAGATAAAGGAGAAGCTAGCGTTGAGGCCAACCAGCGAGGCCATCATGTACGAGGTTCTGAACAGGTGGATAACGAGCTACAAGGACTTACCGCTTAGGATCTATCAGATCGTCCCGGTGTATAGGTATGAGACTAAGGCCACTAGGCCCATGCTGAGGGTCAGGGAGATCGTGTTCTTCAAGGAGGGGCACACATTCCACGCCACGTACGAGGATGCGGTGAAGCAGGTGGAGCTGGAGGTGTGGATCTACAAGAAGTTCTATGATGAGCTCCTAGTCCCCTACGTGGTGGTGAAGACCACGCCTTGGGACACATTCCCAGGGGCCAAGTACAATTACGATCTGATAACCATAATGCCCGATGGGAAAGCCTTGGAACTTGGAAGCGCCATAAACTTCGGTGATCTGTTCGCTAGGACCTACGGCCTAGAGTACATGGACGAGAACGGAGAGAAGAAGAACGTCAATACTACCTCCTTCGGGATATCTGAAAGGTCTCTAGCGGCACTGATAGCCATTCATGGCGACGATAGGGGATTGAAACTCCCGCCCAAGCTTGCCCCAATTCAGATCGTCGTGGTACCCATCCCATCGAAGGGGTATGAGGAGAAGGTTCTCGAGTACGCCAAGGAGGTCTACAACTCCCTCGCTGGTGATTACAGGGTCGAGCTGGATGATACCGATGAGAGGCCCGGATACAAGTTCTTTAAGTGGGAGATGAAGGGCGTCCCCATAAGGATTGAGGTGGGCAGGAAGGAATACGAGGAGAGGACCCTGACCCTCTTCAGGAGGGACACCATGGAGAGGTCTCTAGTTCCATTCGACGACCTCAAGAGCAGGATAGAATCCCTCTTCCGTGAAATAGAGGAGGAGATGAGGAGGCAGGCCAGGGAATACTTTGAAAAGAGGACAGTTCATGCTAAAACATTAGAGGAGATCAGGGAAAACGTGGGCGAGAAGATCGTCTCATTCCCCTGGTGCGGTCTAGAGGAGTGCGGGCACGAAGTAGAGGAAGAGGTCGGATACGGCATACTTGGGTTCGAGGAAAACGCATTGGAAGGCAAGGGGGAGAAGTGCGTTATCTGTGGAAGAGAGGCGAAACACAGGGCATGGATAGGAAGATCCTACTGATCGCCAGACGTGCGGTCCCCTTTTCCTCTGATTTCCTTTCTTCATCTCCAAAATCCCTCGTTAACCGATGATGGCTGCTGGGCGGCGCAGAAGGAAACCTTTATTTTCACAGATCACCTCAGTTCGCTAGGGAAATGTATGCCTAAGAAGAGGAAAAACAGAGGTAGGAAACTAGGTGGTTCTGGTCACGAGAGGATAGTCCAGTGCTATCAGTGTGGGAGAGCGGTCCCAGCTGATAAGGCGGTTAAGGTGACCAAGTGGGTATCGCCCGTTGGTGGAAGCCTCGGGAAGGACTTGGAGAGGCAGGGGGCCTACATATCCAAGAGGCTTGAGACTAGGTACTACTGCATAAGTTGTGCGGTCTACCTGGGAATCGTGAGACCTAGGTCCGAGGAGGAGAGGAAGGTAGCCGTTCCCCTGAACAGACCCTACAGGAAGAGAGGGTCCTCGAAGCTCCCTCTCAAGTTCCTCAAGGTGTGAGGGGGGTCATCCTAACCACTCCTCTAACCCCCCTGTCCTCTTCTCAGATATTCCGACTTTCTTGAGGGAGGACAGGGTCCTCTCCATAACTTGATCGAAGAGCTTCACGTAGTAGTCCACATCTACGTCATCCAAATCGAAGAACTCAGCCGGTCTCGCTCTCTCGTTAACACTTCCCGGTCCTTTCACTATGAGGATCCTTAGAACCTGTCCCCTATGCACCTCTATACCTTTCTTCTCTAGGAGCCACATCGCCACGTAGAATCCCTTGGTCTTCCTCTCGAACTTGTCCAGTTCCTTGCCAATGGTCTCCATGATGATGAGGTCCTCCTTTCTTACCTCCCTGTTTAGGATCCTGCTCCTGTACTCGTTGATCAACCTCTTTATCTCATCTAGATCGCCCCCTCTGAGGGCCATTTCAACTACCTTCTTCTGGGCCTCCTTTATTATGGGTGGATAGTCCCTCCTGACGAACTCGAATCCCTTAGCGATGAGCCTGCCCTCCACTAGATGTGCATACTTCTTCTTCGCGACGTAGATCCCTCTCTCGGCGATGTACTCCAACTCGATCCTTATGGGGAGATCCTTGTTCACCTCCTCGAGTAGTCCCTCATAATCCTCTCTCTTTCCTCCCACGAGTTGAATCCCATCCGTGTCTATGTAAATCACGGTGAGTCCCTTGGACTCTGCCCTCTCCCTCACCTCCTTTATGTAGTACCTCCCGTATGCTGAGGTTATCCTAGCCGCCTTCACGTTCATGAGGAGGGCGTTCGTCCACCCCATGTAACCATACATGGCATTGGTAACGACCTTGACGGCCTTCTGTAGGGCATCTAACCTCTTGTACTCCGGGTCGTCCGGTGAGAGCTCCTTCATCTTGGCCTTGATCGCCGATCTCTCATCCATCAGCTTTCTGACCAGTATGGGAACCAAGCCCCTCACATCCTTGCAGATCCTCGCAGTGACACCCTCTACCTCGACCTCCTCGACTTCCTCACAGAGCTCCGGGGAGGGATCGACGGTCTCGAAGCTTATGTTGTGATGAGCCATGATTGAAGGGTACATGCTGGCGAAATCGAGGTAGCCTATCTCCTCGTACATACCGGGCGATTTCAGCCAGACGTAACCGCCCTCGTATCCGCTCTCCCTCCTCGCCTCCTTGAGAGGGAATACCCATCTTTGGGACTTAGCCTCCCTGATGATGTAAGATTCGACTATTTCACCCACAGGAGTCCTGATCAGTCTGTGGATGGGTCTCAGGGTGAGTTTAGAGAGTTCCGCCTGATGATCCATCAACTTCCTGTATATCCCCCTTATCGTGTGGAGCTTCTGTTTCAGATAATTGAGGGCCCCTTCCCTGTTAGATCTCCAAGCTTCAGCAATTCTAAACTTCATCATCACTTTGGGCCTCTCAACACCTATCTCATCAGCTAGCTCGTACCATGTCCTCTCAGGAAGCTGTGGGAAATCTCTCCAAGCGATGGGAAAGATATCGAGATTGGCCCTCCCTTTTATCCTGTTTTCGACGAGTATGGTCCCCCTGAAGAACCTACCCGTCTCTTGGGGTTCAGAACCGTCCCTTCCTATAGCCAATTTGATCCCATGGAGCTTGGCTCGGGCCATCATGTGCTTGAACTCATCGGCATCATGGCCGTACCCAACTATGGCATCCGGATCCTCCGTCCTAACTAGTGAGATGAATTCCTTAAGCACGACAGAATCATCTAGATCATTAGCAGTCATAATCTCGATGGGACCATCATCGATGGCATAGGCGATGGCCACCACAGGGCTTTTCCCCTCTATAGGAAAGCCCTCTTCGCTGTATATCAGTCCCGAAAAGAAGATCTTCTTGAGTTCCTCTAACCCACCTAGTTCCCCAACGGGCTTAAGATCCTCATCCAGTTGTGAGAATGGAGTTAATCCGTGATCCACACAGAATTGGAACCAAGGAGAGACATCCAGATCGAAGGGTCTCTCTACTTTCTTCGCAGCCTTCTTCCTAGCCTTATCGTCCAAGAAGTAGAACTTTATCAGCTCCTTCTCTACACCCATCACCTTGGCCCTTACCCTCTCCTTCTCTATGAAGCCAGAGACCCTCGTCTCCTCATCTGGGAGCGTGTAGAAGTAGGGCCTGTGCTTCACCTTCCTGCTGGTCCCTCCAGTGAACCACACCTCCACCGCTCCCTCGGAATCCTCCAAGTGGTAGTAGATAGGGGGCATGATGCTCCTCTCCTAATTGGATGCGGGGGCGCTTTAAGGTTTCGCTTCTCACAGCTGTAAAATCTTTGTCAACCCAATCTCGATGAGCAGCGATAGATTTTTGGGAGGGCATCCAAGTAGCCCGGTGATTCCTTGGATAAGTTCAACTCCCTAGTGGTGAGGTACTCCGAGATAGGCCTGAAATCCTCGCATGTCAGAAGGGAGATGGAGAGATTATTGATCAGGAATTTGGAGGAAACCTTCAGGGCGGAAGGAGTTCACTTCATAAAGATCGTCAAGAGGGCTAGCAGGATCGTGGCATATACGTCGGATCCGCGGGTCAGGGAGGTCACCAAGTGGGTATTCGGTGTGAAGTCCTACAGTCCCTCCATCGAGACTGAAGCCCAGATAGGTGCGATAAAGAGGGTCGCTCTCTCGATAGCTGCTCAAAAGGATGGTAGCTTCGCCGTCAGGGTTCAGAGGGTCACCAAGGACTTCCCCCTTACGTCAATGGAGTTGGCCAGAGATGTCGGCGGTCTAATAAAGGGGGATACTGGAAGGCCCGTCGATCTGAGCAATCCAAACCAAGAGATAATCATAGAGATAGTGGCGGGCAAGGCCTACATCACCGATGAGAGGATAGAGGGATACGGTGGGCTTCCCGTCGGCAGTCAGGGTAAAGTGATCGCCCTCATATCCAGCGGTATAGACAGCCCCGTGGCCGCTTGGCTCATGATGAGGAGGGGAGCCGTGGTCATACCTGTGCACTTCAGGAAGACACCAGAGGAGGAGAGGGGGTTCAGGAAGATAGTCTCTGTGTTGAAGAGGTACTCCCACGGCGTTAAGTTCGAGCCCGTGGTGATAGAACATGCATCAGCCCTGAAGGAGTTCGTCGAGAGGGGCGCGAGGGAGTGGACATGCCTCCTCTGCAAGAGGAGGATGCTCGTCATCGCCAACAAGATGGCCAAAGAGGTTGGAGCCAGAGCCATAGTCACGGGCGATTCCCTCGGCCAGGTGGCGAGTCAGACCCTAGATAACTTGGAGGTGGAGAGCAGGTGCTTGGAGAAGCCTGTGCTCAGGCCCTTAATAGGGATGGATAAGGACGATATAGTCAAGCTGGCGAAGGAGATCGGGACCTACGACGTATCCATATCGTATGACGTTTCCTGTCCGTTCGTCCCCAAGAAGCCTAAGACTAGAGGTAAATGGAAGGATTTCGTGAAGGTAGCGGAGAAGGTAGGCGCGGAGGAGTTGCTGCACACATGTTAAGGGGGCTTAGCGGCTTCCGCGTTTCCCGAGCCCTTACGGAGCTCAGTACTCCGCGGAACGCGGCCGGGCTTAACTTCCGGGTTCGGAATGAGTCCGGGTGTGTCCCCGGCCGCTATGGCCGCTCGCCCTCGTAGGGGGGTATTCGCTCTCATTTATAAACTTGAAGGTCGACGTAGGAGTGAGCACGCAGCGAGGTGCCCCGGGAAATGAGCAGGGTAAGACAACTGACTAGGAATTTCGATCCCAAGAAGTACGAGCCTGAGATACTGAAGTTCTGGGATGAAGCTAGGGTCTACGAGAGGCTGAGAGAGGCTAGGAAGGGTAGTAAGAGGTTCCACTTCCTAGACGGCCCTCCCTACCCTTCATCTGATATGCCCCACCCGGGAACCGTGTGGAACAAGATAATCAAGGACTCGGTACTCAGGTTCAAGAGGGGAGAGGGCTACGACGTCTTGGATAAGCCGGGATGGGACACCCACGGTCTCCCCATAGAGGTGATGACCGAGAAGGCCTTGGGCTTCACATCCAAGAAGGACATTGAGAATTACGGGATAGACAAGTTCGTTCTGAAATGTAAGGAGCTGGCTAGCAAGAATCTGGAATCCATGACCAAGCACTTCAAGGAATTCGCGGTATCGATGGACTGGGATCATCCGTACAGGACGTTCGAGAACGAATACATAGAGAGCGCCTGGTGGGGCGTGAAGAAGATCTGGGAAAGTGGGAGACTCTACGAGGGAGAGAGACCCGTTCACTGGTGCCCCAGATGTGAGACCGTTCTGTCAGACTACGAGGTGAGCGAGAGTTACAAGGACCTGATGGATCCCTCCATATACGTCAAGTTCAGGGTTCGGGGAAGTGAGAACGAGTATCTTCTCATATGGACGACCACCCCGTGGACCCTACCCGGCAACGTGGCGGTCATGGTGCACCCGAACGAAAAGTATGTCAAAGTCAGGGTCGGTGGGGACCTGCTCATCCTAGCCAAGGCCAGGTTGGAGGCTGTGATGAAGGATGCTGGGATAGAGGAGTACGAGGTCGTGGAGGAGTTTGAAGGGCGTACGCTCGAAGGTCTGAAGTACGAGCATCCCCTAGAGGACCTAGTTCCTGTTCAGCAGAGGCTCAAGGATGTGCACAGGGTCGTGCTGAGTGAGGAGTACGTCACCATGGAAGAGGGTAGCGGGTGCGTGCACAGCGCGCCCGGTCACGGTAAGGAGGACTTCGAGGTCGGCATGAGGTACGGCCTGCCCGTCGTCAGTCCGGTGGATGAGAGGGGTAGGTTCACCGAAGAAGCCGGTAAGTACGCTGGTCTCCAAGTGAGGGAAGCGAACAGCATAATAATTGAAGATCTGGAGGAGAGAGGCGCTCTGTTCCACAGAGGGACCGTCATACACAAGTATCCTGTGTGCTGGAGGTGCGACACGCCGCTGATAATAAGGACAACCAAGCAGTGGTTCGTCAAGCTGACCGACCTGAGGGAGAAGCTGCTCGAGGAGAGCGGTAAGGCAAAGTGGGTCCCCAAGTGGGGTGGAGAGAGGAGATTTAGGGACTGGCTGCTTGGCCTAGAGGACTGGATAATATCGAGGCAGAGGTATTGGGGTATCCCTCTGCCAGTTTGGAGGTGCGAGAGCTGCGGTCATATAGAGGTCGTAGGCTCTGCCAAGGAGATCGAGGAGAAGGCCGGGGTCAAGCTCGAGGACCTGCATAGGCCTTGGGTCGATGGGGTCACATGGAAGTGCCCCAAGTGCGGAGGGGAGATGAGGAGGATCCCCGATATAATGGACGTGTGGTACGACTCTGGTGTATCCTTCTTCGCCAGCGTCGGGTATCCTCATAGGAACAGGGAGGCCTTCCAAGAGATATTCCCCGTAGATTTCATAACGGAGGGACACGATCAGATAAGGGGGTGGTTCTTCAGCTTACTGAGGATGGGGACCCTCCTCTTCAACCAAGTGCCCTACAAGTCCGTCCTAATGCACGGCTTCATGTTAGATGAGAAGGGAAGGGAGATGCACAAACGCTTGGGGAACTACGTGCCTCCTCCGGAGATCTTGAAGAATGTAGCTAGGGACACTTTCAGGTTCTTCGTCCTCACCAAGGTACCGTGGCAGGACCTGAGGTTCTCTTGGAAGGGACTCAAGGAGATGGAGAGACGCCTCTCTGTCGTCTGGAACGTCTACGTATTCGCTACAACGTATCTGAGGGATAGGGAATTGGATCAGCTTCCTCCCAAGGAGGAGCTAGATCCTGTTAACAGGTGGGTTCTGTCTAGGCTTCATTCCATGATGAAGAAGGTCAGGGAGAGCATGAACGAGTATCACCTCCATGTGGCAAGCAACGAGGTCCTCTCGTTCCTGATAGATGACCTGAGTCACTTGTACCTCAGGGTAGCTAGGAAGAAGCTGAGATCGAAGGATAGATCCGTGGCCGACCAATGGGGAAGGGTGCTCTTCCACGTGCTGAGGGAGACCTTGCCCTATCTATCCATCTTCGCACCGCTCATGTCGGAGAAGATATATCTGGAATCGTTTAGAGGAGAGAACGATCCCGAAAGCGTGAACTTCCTCCTGTTGGCGGATCCGGATGAAGAGATGATCGATCCCGAGCTGGAGGACATGATGGAGCACGTCAGATCCATAGTTAGCGCGTCCGGATTCGCTCGATCCAACGCTGGGGTGAGGAAGAGGCAGCCCCTGAGGGAGATGATCGTCGTCACTGGGAACGATGCGGTGAGGAAGGCAGTTGAGGTCCTCAAAGATGTACTGATCACGGAGGCGAATGTGAGAGAAGTTAGGATTGGAGAGGCACCTGCCGACGGAAAATGGGCCCAGGCTGATTTCAGTGAGGGAAGTGTATTTCTCAACCTAGAGATGGGTGAGGAGGAGATTCTAGGAGGCCTAGCTAGGGAGCTTACTAGGAGAATCCAGCTTATGAGAAAGGAATTAGGTCTCACCATAGGTTTGGAGAGGATAGAGGTCTATATACAGGGCGACGAGGACATAAGGAGGGCGCTGGAGAAGTACTACGATGAGATAGCGTGGGACTCCGATGCGAACGTTATAAAGTTCGTCAGCGACGAGAGCGAGGTGCCAGGGAGTTCCTTCGGTAAGGAATGGGAGGTAGACGGTAGGAGGGTATTCATATGGGTGAGGAAGGTGGAGTGAAAGTCCACGGCTGGGTCAGCGAGATACGCGACCTAGGAAGGATCAGGTTCGTGGTCATAAGGAACTGGAAGGAGAAAATCCAGCTGACACTCAAGAGAGGGGCCACTCCCGATGAGTTATTCGAGCTCACCGATAAACTGACCCAAGAATCGGTCATAGAGGCGGTGGGCGAGGAGGTGGCTGAGAAGAAAGCCAAGGCCGTGGACAGGGAGATAGTGCCGGCTAAGATCGTCGTGCACTCCATAGCTCACCCCAAACTCCCGATGGACCCAAACTGGAAGGTCCCCGCTCAGCTACCTACCAGATTGGACAACCGTCCTCTGGACCTCAGAAGGCCGGAAGTCCAGGCCATTTTCAAGATAGAGGCATCTCTAATACATGGCATGGAGGAATGGTTGAGGGAGAATGGGTTCCTGAGGGTGTTCACGCCTGCCATAATAGGGGCCGCGAGCGAGAGTGGTGCAGAGGTCTTCAGGGTCCAATACTTCGATAGAGAGGCGTACTTGAGGCAGGATCCCCAGCTGCACAGGCAGTTAACCATAATAGGAGGATTTGAGAGGATATACGACCTAGGCGTGAACTGGAGAGCGGAGCTCAGTCACACTCCCAGACATCTAAGCGAGTTCAGATCCATAGCAGTAGAGTTAGCCTTCATAGAGAACGAGCAGGATACGATGAGGGTTGAGGAGGAGATGATCAGGGCCGGTATAAAACGAGTAGTGGAGGAGAGGTCAAAGGAGTTGGAGCTGCTGAATGTAGAACTGGAGGTCCCGAAAACACCATTTCCAGAACTAAGATTCCCCAAAGTGTATGACATATTAGAGGAGATGGGGAAGAGCGTTGAGTACGGCGAGGATTACGACACCGAGAGCGAGAGACTTCTATGGCAGTACGTGAAGCAGGAGTACGGGGCGGACTTCTTCTTCGTCAACAGATTCCCATTCAAGGTGAAACCCTTCTACGTGATGAAAGAAGATGAAACCTGGGCAAGAAGCGTTGATCTCCTCTACAAGGGGCTGGAACTCAGCTCAGGCGGTCAGAGAGAGCACAGGTATGATGTACTAGTGTCCCAGATAAAGGAAAAGGGGATGAATCCGAAAAGCTTGGAGTGGTTCACCAAGTTCTTCGCCTACGGTGCACCACCCCACGGAGGATTCGCCGTGGGGATAGAGAGGCTCACCATGAAAATGCTGGATCTACCTAACATAAAAGAAGCAGCCCTCTTCCCGAGAGATCCAGAGAGGGTATTGCCTTAATCTCGAGAGGGAATAATCGACGATAGTCGTTCAAACGTAAAATAGGCCCGAGAGATGAAACGCCTGAAAATGTGGAATAGGAAGACTCTAGCACTGATGGCAGCGCTGCTATTGCTGTCGATAAGCTCCCCTAATGTGCACGCTCAGTCACCAACTTCTCAACCGTCTGATAGCGTGAGATATAACGGTACAGTTTTAGTCAGAGGTGGGGAGGCTCCACCATCCTTCCACCTCATAGAGGCTGTGGACTATGTTGTAGATGTGATGGCGAAAATAGGCGACAAGGGATACTATCCCCTTGAGGAGGGGAATACCACTTACAACACGGTTCTAGTTAACGGTACCAATGTCACATTCGTGCTCAGGGAGCTATCGGTTGTCTCTCATCCCGCCAGTGGAGCAGATAACTCGACCGGGTACGCTCTCATAGGACCCTTCCTCGTGAAGGTGTCTTCGGACAAGATCCTTCAGATATCGATCCTTTCGAAGAGGAGGCCCACCGTGGAACTCTTAGAGGCTAAAGTCGATGGAGAAGCCGTTGCCATGATACAAGGTAACGAATCCAGGGGTTTCTGGGTCCCCTCTCTAGATGGATGGATTTTCGAGGTCAACTGGACGAACGAAGGCGACCTCTCCGAGGTACTCATATGCAAAAATAACACCATCCTCTCCTTTAACGGTCTCATCAAGCCTCTTGCGAGTGAAGTGGAGTTAGAGGGTCCCGTTGATCCCTATACGTATACTAAGCTCACCATTCAAGATGAGAAGGTCTCCTTACTGGCCTATGGAACTTCAGTAAATCTGACTATAGCGAGCAGGTTACCTATTCGCGAATTCCTTGGAATCTATACCTCCAGCAGTGGGAAGTACTTGGTGAGGGTTGATCGGGTAGGGCCCTCCACATACACGATATTGTCTCCGGATCGATGCGATACATGCATCGTTGACGGGCTGACTTTCGTGTCCGATCCGAGCTTCAGTCTGGATATAGGGCTGGATGCACCTAGTGAGGGCATTGGTGGGACTACCATCGAGGTCTCCGTGGATCCAGGAGATGCATCCAACCTGACGCTGCTCCTTCCAGGAGGGAGATCTGTATTCCTGAAAAATGAGGGCTTTGAATACCTTCTCAAGGTGAGCCTTCCCCTTCCCAAAAGAGAGACAGCTGCTCCGATTTATCTAACTGGCTTCTCCAGCGACGGAATCTACGGTATCAAGCGTGAGATGAAGATCCTCAAAGCTTACGACATTAGGCTGCTGAATGGGTCTCGCGTCTTCCTAGTCGGTGGGAGAGGTGATCTCCACATCTTGGCTTTGAATGTGGGGCCCGCACCACTCTCCCTGATCGAGGCCAGACTCAATTTGACCACGAAGAGGGGAGACGTGTTATCCCTCAAGTTCCCACTCTCGATACAGCTCCAAGGTAATGGGTCACAGAGGATCCTCCTGCCCTTGAGCTTACCGGTTGGAGATTATAGAGGCGCGCTGGAGATATACGTTGAGGATTCAAGTGGGGAGGTCCATACTATCTCGCTGGGTGAGATCTCGGTAGTATCCACCAGTGAGAACCCGTTGAACGCGCTGATTGCGATATCTCCAGATCTCCCCAGCGTAGGAGATCGTGTGGAGATCAAGGTGACATTCACCACCATGGTCCCCCTCTCCAAGATCCTGATAGCCGTTAACTCGTCTGATGAGTTGGAGCCGATAACTGAGACATCCAAGTTAGTGAAGGACCTCCCGGAGGGGTCTACTAGGGAGTTGACCTTCGCCTTTAGGGCAGCGAGCGTTGGTCCGGCCATCGTGAAGGTAGTGATCTATTACTCCATAGAAGGTGAAGCTTCCGAGCGAATCTATACCAAGGAGATAAAGATACCGATAGGAGGGGTGTCTGGGAGGGCTGTTGTGGAGATCGATAAGAGACAGGTGAAAGTCGGGGAGCAGGTAAGGCTGAAGATCAGGGTAGAGGACCTGTCTGGCAATGTAACGGTCGAGTTTCCGACTAAGATGTCCATTCTAGAAGCAAAAGGTAGAATCAGGGGGAATTCCGTGGAGTTCGTCGCACCAGGTGAGATCGAGGTGGTTGGATCATTCTCTGAGAGGGGCATCTACACGATCCCGACATACATCTCGGTGAACGGCAGTCTCCTCATCCCCTCAAACACGGTGACCGTCAAGGTAGTGGGAGAGAGTGGTCAGGAGTCCTTGGAGATGTCGCTTAGATCCAAGCTAGCCGATCTTAGGAGGAGATTTAAGACGCTCAAAGAAGCTTCGGGAGGACTGGATCCCCAAGCAAAGAAGAAGATGAGCGAGATAGAGCGCATGCTTGAGGAGGCCAAGAGATTGATAAATCAGGCCTCCTACGGAAAAGCCAGTGAGATCCTCAATAGAGCGGAAGCCGAGATCTCTTCCCTAGAGGAGTATACCTACTCGTCCTTGGATGAGTTGATGAACAGCTTCATATACTTCCTCATAGGTGTTGGAATAACGTCCGCCATACTGCTTGCGATCCGCCTAAGGAGGAAGCCCGAGCATGGAGCCTGATGAGTGGGCCTCTAATGCCTTTAGGCTACTGGAATCGGGACTTGCGGGCGTAAGCAAGGTCGGTATAGTATTTCCTCCCACACCGGATGGGATCTCCTCTTCGGTGATCATGGAGGAAGTGCTGTCCCAGCGCGGAATAGAGTCGGAGCTGATTACGTCAACACCTGAGAGTATAATGGACGTAATAGAAAGTTGTTCAGGGAGATGTGACTCTCTAATGTTCTTAGACCTCCCCCCTCACGGTAGGGGACCCATCCAAGTGTCAAGCG
Organism: Thermoproteota archaeon; assembly: GCA_027061785.1. GTDB lineage: Archaea > Korarchaeota > Korarchaeia > Korarchaeales > Korarchaeaceae > Korarchaeum. Next base: position 36,630 of record JAMOVA010000011.1, on the reverse strand, counting down.
AGCTGTATAGAAGCGTAATCATACTGGACCACGGCTCGACTCCCGTATTGAGCTATAGGAATACCGTCAGGATGAATTTGGACTCTCCTGGAATTTCTACAAGCCTCCTAGCATACCTGATAGCCGTAGAGGTCGACGAGAATAATGATCTCCTATCATGGGTAGCTTCTAGCGGGTTCTTTGGGGAGTGTACCACGGAAGTATGTGAAGATGTGCTCGAAAGGGCGCGCCTCTCTTGGCCTGAGCTGCTGGATGAGAATTCAATAAGGACCGTTCAGGAGGCGCTGGTAGCGGCGTCCTTCCTAGGGGAGGACTGGGTCTACTTAGCGGCTTCAGCTCTGAGAGAATCGTTTGATGATCCGGATTGGTTCCTGAGTGGAACCTCAGCCACGGCTAGCCTGATCAGGTCAAAGATCGTCGATGTGAATAAGGAGATTGATTTCCTTCTCGACGAACCCACATTTGAATCGAAGGGCCTCACCGGCTGGGAGGTTCAGGAGCCCTATCAGAGATTCGTAGTTTCGCTTGTGGCTCATGAAAGGGGGTTTCCTTTCGCTGTATCTTATTTCTACGATCCCCCCTTAGGGCTGATCTATGTAGTGGGCGATCCCCAAGTGGATCTCTTCCCTCTGACTAGGGAGGCGATGGGAGAGATGGAGGGATCAGTGTTCGGGGGTAGAGGATTTTCCTCCCTGATAGTGGACTCCGATCGTATGGGCGAGTTCATAGAATCACTAGCCAGAATCCTGTGAGGGAATCAACTGAAACCTCCGGCGGCATGATTATATCTTGTGTCTCCTTATTCAACATAGTCCATCCGGGAGGATGAGATAATTTGCCGATCCGAGTCGCCGTCGCAACAGATGATGGTAAAACCCTAAAGGAAGGGCCCTTTCACGAGGCCAAGTTCTTCGCTATATACGACGTCCTAGGGAGAAGCCCCACTAAGGTGGAGATGAGGGTGAATACCAGAAAGGGAAGTAAGAGGGGACCTACCTCCGTTCTAGAGATCCTGAGGGACTGCGAGGTGCTGATAGCTAAGGAGTTCGATGCTGAGTTGAGGGAGATAGTGGAGGCTAGGGGGATCATAACCCTCGAGACAGACAGGGAAGACGTTGAATCAGCTGTGCTCGAGATAGCCGAGAGGATATCAAGGCTGAGCGGGTAGTATGCTTGATTGGAAGTCCAGGGAGATATTCTCTCGTTTATCGATTCCTGTTGATATACCCGTAATCGTGAGAGTGGATGGATGGAGATTCAGGAAGTTAGCCGAGGAGCTGGAGCTCGAGAGGCCCTACGACGAGAGATTATTGAGATCCCTGATCGATGCATCCAAGGAGTTAATGGAGCGCAACCTCCCAGTTGCCCTCGCTTACGTATTTTCCGATGAAATATCCCTCCTATTTGCGCCTCCTCTACCGTGGAACGGTAGAGTGGAGAAGATCGTTTCGATAGTATCCTCTTTCATCTCGGCGCGGACCTCTCTAGCCCTAGGATACGCAGCCAGTTTCGACGGGAGGATCGTCCTCATCAGAGACGAGGATGAACTGGTGAGTTACCTGTCTTGGAGGCAGGATGAGGCGTGGAGAAATGCGCTGAACTCCTACGCGCTCCTGGCCCTTGAAAAGGAAGGACTATCAAGGGAGAAGGCCGCTGAAGAACTGCACGGAAAGAAATCAGAGTACCTCCACGAGCTCATCTTCAAGAAGCTCGGAGTCAATATTGCTAAGGTACCTGCCTGGCAGAGAAGGGGCGTTCTCGTCAGGAAGGCCGTCAGGATTAAGGACACGGAACACGGTCCGGTGGAGAGGAGGGAGATCGTCGTCGACTGGGAACTTCCCCTGTTCTCATCCCCGGAGGGTCTGGAATACATTAAGAGGATGCTGGAGACCGTGCCAGTTTTTAGGAGGGATGGATCGCTTCAGGGTAGGTGATGTGCTTGCTCGTGGGGATAATATCCGACTCTCACGATGACTTAGAGTCGATAGAGAGGGCTGTGGAGATCTTTCAGAGGATGGGTGTTGACGAGATAATACATCTAGGTGATTTGATCTCTCCTTTCTCATTGAAGCCCATAATAAACTCGGGAATACCCTTCCGCCTCCTCAGAGGGAACAATGACGCTGAGGCGCTCACCACCATCTCGGCTCTGGAGAATGAGGGGGCATACTATCCAGGACCTGTGGAGGTACTCCTCAGCGAGAAAAAGGCTCTACTGTTCCACGGATTTGGCTCAAAGGAATTAACCAAGCTATCAGCCATCCAGCTGGCCAAGAGCGGGAAGTTCGACTTCGTGCTTTACGGCCATACCCACGAGGTCCACGTGGAGGAGGTAGGGGACGCGCTGGTGATCAATCCAGGCGAGTCATGTGGAAAGCTTACGGGAAGAAGAACCGTTGCGATCTTGGAAACAGGAGAAAGGAGTGTGGAGGTTTTGGATCTATAAGATTACAGGGAGCTCACAAACTCCCTTATCCTCCTCATTCCCTCGACTATGTCCTCCATGGGACCGGCGAAGGATATCCTGAGGAAGCCCTCTCCCGGTTCTCCAAAGGCAGTTCCCGGTAGTAACGCGACTCCTGCCTCATTCAGCAGCCTATCAGCTAGTTCCTCCGAGGACATCCCGGTTCCCTTTATGTTGGGGAATGCGTAGAACGTCCCCGCAGGTTTTACCATCGAGAAGCCTTCGATCTTCTGTATCTCCTCGTAGATAACATCCCTCTTCTTCTCGTAGTCCTTAACCATCCTCTCTACCTCATCCTGCGGACCCCTTATGGCCTCCACGGCCGCCACTTGGGCGAAGTGAACGGGACAGGAAGCTGCGTTCAGTTGAATCTGGGCTATCTTCTGGGCTACATCCTCCTTCGCCACAGCGTAGCCGAGCCTGTACCCGGTCATGGCCCAAGTCTTGCTGAAACCACTCACCAGCACGGTCACCTCTTCAGCGCCAGCTATGGATAGAACGCTCTCGTGCTTCCTCCCATCGAATATTATATCCTCGTATATCTCGTCGGAGATTATCAGTATATCTCTCTTGAGAGCCAGGTTCACGATCTCCTCCAGATCCTCCCTCCTGTAAATGCCACCTGTGGGGTTGCTGGGGGTGTTTATCACTATGGCCTTGGTTCTATCAGTTACCTTCTCCAAGATGTCGTTGACATCCGGCGAGAACTTCCTCTCCTCTTTGAGTACTACCGGCTTGACTACGCCGCCGACAAACTTAGTTACACTCTCGTATGAGGGATATGCCGGCATGGGAATAATTACCTCATCACCCGGATCTACGAAGGCCATCAGGGCGGCGAATATGGCCATCTTGGCACCTACAGTCACGACCACATTCTCAGGTCCGACCTCCACCCCCCTGCTGCTCGAGACCCTCTCGGCAATCGCCTCCCTGAGCTCATAGATCCCAGATGCTGGAGTGTACTTCGTCTTTCCCTCATCAACTGCCTTCTTGGTAGCCTCTAGTACATGTTTGGGGGGCTGATAACCGGGCTCTCCTATTTCCAAGTGAATTATGCTCTTTCCCTGTCTCTCAAGCTCTCTAGCCTTAGCCAAGACTATAAAGGCCCCCTCCACCCCTAACGACTTCATCCTCTCTGCAAACTTAGGCATGACACTGCCACCCGTGCAGTGAGGAGAGCCTTACTGAAAAACTTTCAAAATGAGGGGATTTTACTCAGATATCCCCTTAAGAACAAGGAGATAGGCTATAAAGCCGAATACAAGCTCGTTGAGGAATACTGTTATGGTAGAGGAGACCAAAGTTATCGCGAGGGCGTCACCCTTGCTGAATCCCATGGCGGATAAGAGGCCTGTCATAACCCACTCCCTCACTCCAGTGTTCCCAGGGATCCCTATGGGAATGAGGACCATGATGATGGACACCGAGTATATCAGGATCCCCATAAGAGGATCTATCCAGTATCCAAGGGCGTAGAAGTAGATGAAAATCGGTAGCATGTCGAAGAACCAGTTGAGGAACGCACAGAGCAGGGAGAGGGCTAACGCTCTCCTGTTCCTCATGAGCTCCCTGAATGCTCTCGAATATTCACTCACCATTTCCTTTATCTTCCCAAGATCTCTTTGGAGCTTCCGTTCAACAAAGGATATCAGCTTGAGCATGCTGCTTTCGTCCATGCTAACTCTGTATATGAGATAGAAGGCTACTATCAGCAGGCCTACTGCTAAGAAAATGGTGGTGAGAGTGCTATGTCCCACGCCGGACGACCCCACTAAGTAGGAGAAACCGAGGACTATGCTGACAATGAAAGGTATTATCATGACGACCCTATGGGCTACGATGGTGGACACAGCGTGCCCCAAAGGAATCTTCGATTTTTTGTTGATCAGATAAGCTCTAGCTACCTCTCCCGTGGCCGAACCGGCCGGTATTAGCAGATTTATGAACAGGCTCGTCCATCCTATGAGGAAGACATCCTTGAAGCTGGCTCTCCTATCCAATAGAATGTACCATCCCAAGTTATAGAACAGGACTCCCACGTGAATCGAGAGAAAGGAAAGGACTACGGGAACTATTCCTATAGAACGAAGGCTTCTCACCGCTTCACTTAGATCGAAAGTGGCGAGTAGAGGTATCATGAGAGCTATGCCGAGCACTAACAGGAGCAGGCTCTTCTTGCCTATTTTCGGGGTCCTTCCTGCCTCTTCCATCGGGCCCTCCTCGCGAGGATATTTAAAAAGGATTTACGAAATTCTATTGTGTTAGCATTCATTATCACCTTTACCGTACGAGATGAATTCCATGGCCGCTATCTCGTCCCATACGGGCAGTCCGTAGGTCGTTCCGGGCCTTGAAATGGTAAGTGCCGCTGCGGAGTTGGCCAATCTTATGGATTTCGCTGGAGAGAAGCCTTTAGCCCTTGAGGTTAGGTAAGCAGCCGCGAACACGTCCCCCGCTCCGGTCGTATCGACCACATTTACGGGGACGGCTTTCACGTGGCACAGAGTTCCCTCAACCCAAGCGAGCGACCCCTTGGGGCCCATCTTTATGAGAACCTCTTCTGGTCCTTCCCTTCCTATCTTTCGGGCAGCTAGCTCTGGATCTCTCTCCCCAGATAGAATTGCTGCCTCCTTCTCGTTGAGAAATATCTTTCCCACCCCACTTAATAGCTTCCAGCACTCATCCCTGTTCTTAGAGAGTATCCTAATCCCGGGATCCCATGATACCCCTTTCCTCACCTCCAAGACCGCTCTGGCTATAGGTACCCTGACGCTGGCCATGTGCACTTCATCGACCGATCGAATCAGCTCGCTTCTCTCCACTATATCCACTGGGGAAAGTTCCTCATTCGCTCCTGGGCTCTCTATCATCCTTCTGCTCTCCCCTAAAACGTTGATTATGACTACGAGTCCCGTTCTCCTGCCCTCTGTTATTTTGATGTGAGATGTATCCACCCCTCCCTCCTCCATGGTCCTCAGATAGATCTTTCCTAGGGAGTCATCGCCCAGAGAGGCGATGACGGATACCTCAACCCCTAGCCTAGCGGCGGCCAGAGCGAAGTTGGAGGCCGATCCTCCCGCGCTCATCGTGGCTGCTAGGGCGTCTATGGCCTCATCCTGATCAGGTATCCTCTCTATGAATGTGGTTACGTCGATGTTCGCATTTCCAATGGCCAAGAATCTCATCAAACCACCTTGAGCTTCTTCAAGATAATATTAAGAACTGTTTGGAAGACCTCCTCCTCTCCCCTGCTTGCATCCACTACAACGGTCCTACCGGACCACTCCTCCTCCCTTATCAGACTGAGGTAATTGGCCCTGATCAACCTCAATTTGTGCAGAGAGTGGAATAACTGCCTCTCTTTAACGCGTTCCAGGGCTAATTCGGGATCCAAGTCCAAGTAGATCACTAAATCAGGCAGTAAAGCCCACTTATTTATCTCCCGAACCCACTCCATTGGGAGGTCGCATCCCTGATATGCTAGCGATGATAGGAGGTACCTATCGCTTATGACCGTGTAGCCCTTCTCCAGAAGATCCTCCAATTGAATCACGTGCTGCATTCTATCAGCGGCGAAGAGTAGGGCCAGTGTTCTGTGATCGACCTCCATCCTCCCCTCTAGTACTTCACGTATGATCCTACCTATTGGACCGTCGGTCGGCTCCGTCGTCCAGTGAGACCTTATGCCCCTTCTCTCCAGCTCTTCATTGATTCTAGTACTTATTGTCGTTTTACCGGACCCGTCTATACCCTCAAAGGCTATGAGCATCTTCCAGATTCACTTCGACTACTTTTTAATCTCGCATTGCGCCCTCAGCATATGCTACTGGTGGGCCCCAACGACGATTTCAACATTAGGCTCGCTGATAATCTCGGCGTGAAATTAGTGGCTTTGGATAGGAGGGTATTCCCCGATGGAGAGGTGTGTCCGAGGGTATTAGGGGACATTCGAGGTGAAGATGTCGTTCTCTCCATGAGAATGGAGGCGGGCAGTGGATCCCCTAACAGATACTTAATGGAGGTTCTCTTCACGCTGAGGAATCTTAAGGAGCATATGGGTGCTAAGTCCATAACCCTCGTCATGCCGTATTTCCCTTACGCCCGGCAGGATGCTATATTCAGACCGGGAGAGCCTTTGAGCTCTAAGTACTTGGGGGAGCTACTTGAGGCGGCTGGGGCCGATGCTGTAATCAGCGTTACGGTGCATCTTCACAGGATTGGAGGGTTTTCCGAGCTTTTCGAGGGAGCGAAAGCTGTGAACGTGAGCGGCTTTGAAGCTCTCGCTGACAAGATTAGGGAGCTACCCCTGAGGGATCCTTTCATCTTGGGACCGGATACCGAGAGCATACACTGGGCTAGGGAGCTGGCTCACTACTATGGGACCGAGGAGTTCGACGCATTCAAGAAGGAAAGGGACGTCGCTACTGGTGAGATAAAGACCTACGTTAAGGAGATAGATCTCTCAGGTAGGGATGTGATAGTTGTTGACGATATGGTATCCACTGGAGGGACGATGGCGAACGCCGTGAAAGAGGCCAAGAGGATGGGTGCTAGAATTGTCGTATCGTCCTTTGTACACCCGGTCCTCGCGCCTAAGGCGGTGGATAGAATACTAGGGGCCGGAGCAGACATCATCATAGCTACGGACACGATAGAGTGGTCGGGTTCCAAGGCGTCCGTGGTGGGATCGATAGCCGAAGCCGTTCAGGGTGTGTGAGATGAGATTGCGTCCAGGAATGGCGGTGTCCGCTCTACTTACGCTGATCCTGTCACTAGGGATCGCCTATCTTTCGATACAGGTCCTTGAAAGCGATCCCCTGCCCTCCTCGTTGGGAATCATCACCTCAGTGTCGCTGATCTTGGTCTCCGCACTCGTGTTCAGGGGGGATGAACGGGCCATACTCCTGTTATCGATGTTTTACATCGTGTTGGGGGTTCTGGGTTTGTTTCTCATCCCGGCGCTCCCTTCGGAAGGTATGCTTACCTTCATATTCTCTATCGCCGTTGGTTCATATCTGCTGAGATACAGGAATGACCCGTTCAAGCCCGAGGAACCTGTCAAAGCTCAGAACGAATTACTTCCCGAGGAGCCATTGAAAGAGGGAGACGAAAATGAGGAGGTAGGGACTTCGGAGAGCGAACCTTCATTGGGGGATGATTTGGTTGCGGAAACGGCTCGTGAAGATTTCTCGGATATGTGATAGTTAAATATCCCATCCCATCCCCCAACTATGGGGAAGGTGATTAGGGATACCGAGGAAGAAGGTGGTTAAGGAGGAACCTCAAGAGGAATCGCCTGAGGAGGTTGATGAAACTTACTATGAAGAGGTGAGTGCAGGAGAGGAGTTCGATCTAACTGACCTAGAGGGGGTCGGTCCTGCCACTGCTAAGAGGCTCATGGAGGCGGGCTACACCACGTTAGAGTCCATAGCCATGTCCACCCCGGCTGAGCTGGCCGTGTACGCGGGAATAGGCGAAGGTGTGGCTCAGAAGATAATACAGGCCGCGAGATCGAAGTTGAATATCGATGTCATGTCCGCTTACGATTACTATCAGCAGAGGAAGATGGTTCAGAGGATAACAACCGGTTCCAAGGCGCTGGATGAACTACTGGGAGGGGGCGTGGAGACCCAGTCGATCACGGAGATATACGGTCCCTACGGGTCGGGAAAGACGCAGTTCGCCCATCAGATGGCAGTCACAGTCCAACTTCCGGAGGACAAGGGTGGTCTGGGAAGAGCGGCCCTCTTCATCGATACGGAGGGGACCTTCAGGCCGGAGAGGATAATACAGATCGCCGAGAGGTTCGGCTTAGATCCAGAAAAGGCCTTGAAGAACATACTGTACGCGAGGGCGTTCACGAGCGATCACCAGATGATAGTGACGGAAAGGGCGGAACCTTACATAAAGGAGAAGAACATAGGGTTGATAATCGTGGACTCCCTGATAAGCCACTTCAGAGGGGAATACGTGGGCAGGGAGACCCTCGCCGAGAGGCAGCAGAAGCTCAACAAGTACCTTCACAAGCTGCTCAAGCTGGCTCTGGGATACAATCTGGCGGTCATAGTCACAAATCAGGTGGTGGCTGATCCCAGCGCCTTCTTCGGAGATCCTAACAGGCCAGCAGGTGGTCACGTATTGGGCCACGGCGTCACGGCTAGGCTCTACATAAAGAGAGGAAAGAAGGACCGCAGGGTGGTCAAGCTAGTCAAGAGCCCCTACCTGCCGGAAGGAACGGTTGAGGTCGTCATAACTGAGGGAGGCATAGAGGACGTCTAACCCTCTTCATACTCCCTTTTCTTCCTCTCATACTCCTCCCTGTTCATGACTACTCTTGCTGGAACTCCGATAACGACCTTCCTAGGGGGAACATCCCTCGTGACGACGGCTCCTGAAGCCACAACAGCTCCCTCACCTATCCTGACCCCAGATATCAGCACCGCATTGGCTCCAATAACGGCATCATCCTCTACTGTTACCCCGAGGAGCCTCTTGCTCGCCGGATACTTATCGTTTGTTATAACGACGAAAGGGGCTAGGAATACGCGATCCCCTATTCTGCTCTCCGGCGGTATGTAGGTGCCGCTCTGTATGCTGACATCCTCCCCGATAGTCACCCTCCCATCTATAACTGCATGGGTTCCCACGACGGTCCCGTCCCCTATGACCGTGTCTTCCCTTATGAGGACGGCATGCCCCGTCTGAACTCTATTCCCTATCCTTACTCTCTCGTATACGACGGAGTGACTTCTCAGAAAGCAGTTCTCTCCAATAACGGCTCCTTCGCTCACATCATCGTAGGATGTCAAGTCCTTCTCACTTAAGGACCTGATCTTGCGGTAAGTGGGATACCCGACAACGGAATACATCCCCAAAACCGTACCTGGGCCGATGGAGGAGGGACCAATGACGGTCACATCTCCCTCCAAGGATACACCTTCCAGGCTCGCCTTTTTAGAGAGGAACATCATTGACACCGGGGATATATGAAGGGGACCATTAAAGTGTTCCTGGCCGGTAGAGAAGTGGAACTGCCTTGGAATACGATGGTAGGCGATCTTTACGAGATGCTCGGTATGAGTAGGTGGAGCACTCTCCTCTTGGTGAACGGAGAGCCGAAAGCCGATGATTCTTACTTAGACGAGGGGGATGTGGTTACGTGGTTGAGGATAACCTACCATGAGAGCCCTAGGGAGAGTTCGGGGGAGGATCGTTGAGGAAGTGCGACATTTGCGGGTTCAATGAGGCTGTGTACACAGATCATAATATAGGGATATCGGTATGCGCCGACTGTCTCATGAGATCTGTGAGGAGAAGGGCTTGGCAGGTCTTGAGGGAGGAGTTAATCGCCGGGGACAGAGTGATGATTGCCCACTCGGGGGGAAAGGACAGCTCCCTGGCCCTCCTCCTCACAAAGGAGTTCGCTGACGCTCATCCAGACATGAAGCTCAGCTTACTCTCTGTTACAGTGGATGAGGGGACCTTCTACAGGAAGGCCTCTGTTAAGCTCGCTGAGAGATTAGCTAGCGAGCTCGGGGTGAGACACAGGACATATACGATGGAGGATATTCATGGCCTATCCATAGAGGAACTGGATTTCAGACTTCCCGCCAACTGGAAGAGGAGTCCATGCACCTACTGTGGAGTTCTCAGGAGACAGGCTTTGAACGCGATTGCCAGGGAAATAGGGGCGACTGTCGTTGTGACGGGACACAACCTCGATGATCTGGTCCAGACGGCAGCGATGAACCTGTCTAGGGGGGACATCAACGCCCTAGTGAAGACCCTCAGGCATGAGAGGAAGATAGAGGAGGGGCTTGTACCTAGAGTCAGACCGCTGAAGATGGTCTATGAGAGGGAAATCGCTACTCTGGTTGTGGCCAAAAAGATTCCCGCCCATCTAGGGAAGTGTCCCTTCACCCAAGGGATGAGGATAGGTGTGAGGAGGGAGATAGATGACTTGGAGGATCACATCCCCGGTACCAAGGTCAGGGCACTTCAGACCTTCTCTCTGATCTCCCATGGGTTATCGACAGATGTGCAGCTCAGGAGATGCCGTGTGTGCGGTGAACCAACCACTACGGAGGTGTGTAAGGCCTGCCAGTTCAAGAAGGAGTTGTCTACCTTCCTCCACCGGGACCTAGTTCGACCGCTCAATCTGGAAAAGGTGAGAAGGGATAGAGATCTGTGGGACTAGATCCTGAGGGGAGTCAGCTCCTCCCTCCTTGGTATGTACCATCTCCTCCTAGGTAATGGTCTCAGTCCGTACTCCAGAGATCTATCCGAGTAGTTCAGAATCAGCTTCATCAGGTCTCCTCCGAGGAACCATCCCGCCCCCCCTAGTGATGCGTCCAGTTCGTGGAAATTGGAAGCGTCATCCCTAGGCAGACCCTTTCCGAAGAAGAGGATTGGAACAGGATCTCCGCTGTGCTTGCCCAGCAGGCAGGGAGTGGCGTGGTCTCCCGTGATCACCACCAGTAGATCTTCAGGGGGGTCCGTGATCTGCTCTAAGGCCTCGTCTATCCTTTCCAAGACCTCGACCTTTAACTTGGGGTCTTTCTTGTGAGATGCCACATCTGTGCCCTTCATGTGCACGTACACGAAGTCGAACTCTCCCAAGAGATCCAGCGCTTCCCTGATCTTTCCACGGAAATCGGAGTCGGGAAGTCCCGTGGCTCCCTCTGGATGATGCACCTCGAAACCCAATGCCCTAGCTATTCCCTTGTACATGGGACCAGCAGCAACTGCTGCAGGTTTAAACCCCCATCTGTCACCGAATCTCTCCAGATTAACTGGCTTCGAGGCTCCTCTTGGCAATATGAAGTTTGCCGGTGGTTTGCCCTCCTTAACCCTCCTCCTGTTGACTTCATGTCCCTTAAGGATCTCGTGAGATCTTATGAGGAATTCCTTCAGGGCTCTGGCTGTTTTCATTGCTTCCTCTTCAATGGGTAGGGGTTCTAGAACAGGGTATCCCACCTCGTGCGGATCCACATCGGTTACTTGACTACTAAGGCCGTCCCCCCTCAGGATGAGGAAGCCTCTATGCTCCAGGGTATGCACGAACTCGGCCTCCACCTCACCTCTTAAGAGACTCATTCTGGATATCTCGGAGGCTAAGACCTCAGCATCTTCTCCAGATATCCTTCCAGCCCTCCTATCTTCCACTATCAGCTCTCCATTCCTCTCTGAGACCGTAGCGAAGTTGGCCCTGAAAGCGACACCGTCTCTCAGTGTTATGCCCTCTCCTAGGGCTTCGAATATCCCTCTTCCCGGGTACTCCTCGTCTAGGTTGTATCCGAACAGGGAGAGGTGCCCAGTGTCACTCCCCGGGGGGACCCCCGGGGCTATCGGGTACTGCATACCCAAGAGGCCCTTAGATGCCATAAGATCCATGTTCGGTATTTCCGCAGCCTGAAGGGGCGTCAGATACTTCAATGAAGGATGGGGCCTGTCCCCCAAGCCATCTAAGATGATGAGCATTACCTTTTTCATACGATTTTTAAACTGTCCCTTATTTAATACGTCGCCCCTCCATTAGAGGAAGGGTAAGGGAAATGGGGTGGATGAAGGTCAAGGAGATCTCCGAGCCTGCGAGGGCTGATGTGGCTGTACTCGGGTTTCCTGGCATGGCAAATGTCGGTGAACAGGTGATAACATACTTGATAAAGAATCTCAATCCCGTTCCGGTAGCCAAAATCTACTCCGAATATCTCATGTTCCCCAACAACATGGTGGGCATTTCAGTACTCGAAGAAGGAAGATTCGCGCTTCCATCTATATCGGTTTTTCAATCTAAGGATCCATCCATAGCTCTGGTGACTAGCGACGTCCAGCCAGTTCCATGGGGAGGAATGGAGGTAGCTAATGAGGTGTTGAGAATCCTAGACAGGATGGGGGTAGCTAAAACTGTCGTGGTAACGGGCTTCGTGGACGAGAATTACGCCGGTAAGGTTCTAGCTTTCGGCGATGATGAGGAATTGTTGGGCAAATTTTTGGATGCTGGTGCCCTTAAGGAAAGCCTGATCAAGTCCGTTATAGGTCTAGCTGGTTCGATGCTGGGAATGGCCAAAATAAGAGGATTGAATAGTGTGGTGTTGAGTGGTGTAGCGCCGGACTACTCCCCTGATCCCAAGGCGGCGAAAGGCGTGCTTGAGATCCTAGACAAGACCTTCTCACTGGGCCTCGACTTCGAGATGATAGATAAGGAGATAGAGGAGATAGAAAGGATAAAGAGTGAGCTGATAAAGGAGATAGAACGCAGGATCAGAGAGGAACTAGGAGGACACGGTGAGATGGATGAGTCCGCGGAGTACGTCGGGTAGGCTTCCCGCACCCCTTCAAAGGTTGAAGGACAAGCTGACGAAAGAAAACCTTTGGCTATATGTTCTATCCATCCTCAGGGAAAGATCGGCATATCCCTACGAGATATCCGATCTAATAGAGGAGAGATTCGGCTGGAGGCCAGCTAGGGTAACTGCATACATAGTGATGAGGTCCCTTAAATCCAAGGGATATGTGAGAATGTCAAAGAGGAAGGGTGAAGATACTGGTAAAATGAGAAACTACTATGAGATAACCGAATCAGGACGAAAGCTCCTCGATGAAGGACTTTCATTCCTCGAAAAGACGCTAGAGTCCCTGAAAAGAGAATCAGGGAAGGAAGGTAGTGAATGAAAGTCTGGCTAGATGTCATAACCCCTAAGCAGGCCAGACTGATGGCTGCTATATCCTCCTTTCTGAATAAGGAGTATCTGATAACCGTCAAGGGGCTAAGAGAATCGGTGTCCTTGCTGAGAGATTTGGGGGTCAAGCACAAGGTCGTGGGGAGGTATGCCATCGGGGGGCTCAAGGATAAACTCCTATCTTACGCTGAGAGGGTTGAGTTACTTTTAGATACCGTATTAGAATTCGATCCTGACGTCTTAATATCTTTCTCATCTCCCGAGGCCGTTAGAGTTGCCTTCGGCCTCTCTATCAAGACCCTTACTCTGAACGACACGCCCCATTCCTACCACGTTGCTAGGCTGACATTTCCCCTATCTTGGAAGATAGTTCATCCAGAAGCAGTACCAGAGAATGAGATGATCCGATTAGGTGCTTCTAAGGATTCTTTAGTCCCTTACGCTGGTGTAGATGAGGTTGCTTGGGTAAAGGACTATGTTCTATCAACTTCACCCGTAAACAGGGAGTTCAAAGTGTTCATAAGGCCTGAGGAGAGTGGTGCCTCTTATCTGCTTGGTAGACGTAGGTCCATAGCGCTGGAACTCGTGGAAACTGTGCTGGAGATGGGAGCTGAGGTCATAGTCAAACCGAGATACGAGAGTCAAGTCGAGGAGCTCACGAGAATGAGGGCTTTCAGGGATGGAAAGCTCGTCGTTTTAAGAGATGCTGTGGATACGCTGGATCTCTTCAGCAAAATTTCCTTGGTGATAACTGGCGGAGGGACCATGGCACGGGAGGCAGCTCTCTTGGGCACTCCTTCCATATCTGTATTCCCGCTCGATGTTAAACTGCATGTCAATGAATACTTAAGGGAGAGAGGGTTTCCCACGTGGAGGGCTAAGAAATTGGAAGAAGCTAAGCGTCTCGTGACGGACATACTCAGAGATCCCGATTCCTTCGTTGTGGATACGAGAGATATGTTACTGGCCCTAGAGGATCCTAGAGACGTAATTGCGTCCGTTTTAGGTGAGATTAATGACTAAGAGGATAGCATATCTTCCTAGATGTAGTTCCTTTCCTGATGGAGTTCCTATAGAGACCGATAAGGGATGGAAGGATGTTGTTAGAACCATCCTAAGTGTTGATTCCGTAGTGATCGATGGGGGCTGCTACGATCCAGACACGTCCCTTGTCGCCTTTCTAGCTAGATTACTTGATAAGGAAGTTTACTGGGTGGGTCAGAAGCCTAGAGGATTATTAGCCAAGTTAGTCACTGGCAGATTTCAATAGTCGGTACTTCCTGCTCATTCCCTCTGCAGCTACTGCAACTGGATCTAGTAGGTCACATATCTCTGGCTGATAAGCGAACTCCATCAACCTTATGTCCTGTACATGGAAACCCGCATAGATAGCGGCAGTCAGGAAGACCACCCTTTCCCTAACTCCTCTTCTACCGAAGACCTGCGCACCCAGTAATCTTCCCTCTGGATCTGTCACAAGCCACACCACGAACTTGTCCCTCTCCGGCATATATCTCGGAAGGTCAGATCCAGCGAACCTGAATGCCCTGTATTCCATTCCAAGCTTCTCCGCCTTGCTGGCCGATATACCGACCCCGCCGAACCAGTAGTCCCCCACAGAGACCAAATACGGGGAAAGAGCTCCTTTGTACCTGACCTTAAGGCCTGCTGCGTTCTCAGCTGCCACTCTGCCCTGAACCAGTGCAGTTGATGCCAAACCGGTAGCCGTCGGTTGGCCGGTGACGAAATCCCTCACCTCAGCGACATCACCTGCTGCTAAAACGTGGGGATCGGATGTGAAGAGGTAATCGTCCACCTTGACGGCACCCGTGTCACCTATCTTCAACCCTGAAGCAGCGGCTAGGTCTGAGTTGGGCTTAGCACCTATGACGACCACGGCCGTTTCGGCCTCAATTTTCCCAGCAGGGGTTACGACGTATCGGAGTCTGCCGCCAGATCCCTCCAGCCTAGTCATGGGCGTCTTCAGCTTTACCTTGACTCCCATGTCGGTGAGCGCCTTGGCCACGGATGAGGCTATTGGGGGATCTATCTTTCCAGGCATGAGTTGTTCCATGGCTTCTATTAGGGTCACATCTCGGCCGGTTCTAGCCAGTTCCGCTGCGACCTCTATACCTGTGGCACTACCACCAACCACGACCACCCTGTTCCCCAGAACTCTGCTGAGTTTCTCGACGGATTCAACGTCCCACACGGTTCCAACTCCTTCTAAATCCATGCCCTCAACCTTAGGGAATATAGGTTTGAGTCCGGTAGCTATTATCAGCCGATCGTACGATATCTCATCTGTCTCGCCATCTCTCTCAAAGATGAGGGTTTTATTCTGCAAGTTAATGTGTTTTGCCTCTGATCTGAGCAGCACATTGATCCTCCCCTTCGGTGCAGTCTCTATGACTGCCTCCAAGGGTAGTCTGCCTCCTAAGACCATGGGTAAGGCGCATGGATGAATGGAGACGTGTTTTCCCTTCTCTATAACGTAAACCTCTGAATCCGGATCCACTTTCTTCAAAACAGCTGCAGCTGTCTGCCCGGCTGTGCCATGGCCCACAACCACGTACTGCATTGGTATCCCAGAGATAGGCCTCATTGTTTAATATTGAGTTAAGGGGTCCCTGATGGGGAGCTCGGTGGGATACATCGAACTAGTGAGACTGGAGGAAGTGGTGCCGAGGAATCCCATTCTAATACAGGGGGTCCCGGGTCTCGGCCTAGTGGGTAAGATAGCTGCCAGCTACCTAATTAGAAAGTTTGAGGCCAAGAAGATAGCGGTCATCTACAGCGATTACCTGCCTCTACCTGATGGATCCTCCGGTGTGAGGGTCGAGGGAGACGAAATACAACCGCCTACCTATGAGATCTACCTAGTTGAGGGGTCTAAGAATGACATTTTGGTGCTCACCTCCGAAGTTCAGCCAATCGCCTTCGGCCAGTACAAGATAGGGGAGCTCGTGCTGGACTTCGCTCGAGAGCTGGGAGTTACCACGGTCATTACCTTGGGCGGGTACGTCCCAGGATCACCAGATGTAACGGGGGTCTTCGCTTGCACTAATGACGAGGACTTCATGAAGGTCCTGCAGTCCGCGGGCGTCCAGCCCCTAACCGGTGGTTATGTGACTGGAGCAGCGGGTCTCCTAGTTGGGCTCGCTGATCTCAGGGGGCTAACGAGTGCCTGTCTCCTTGGAACCACCAGTGGCGCCTTCCCTGATCCCAAGGCGTCTAAGATGGTATTGGAGGTAATCGATGCCCTGTATGGCTTGAATATAGACTTAGAGGAGTTGGAGAAGGAAGCGGAGATGGCTGAGGAGATAATTAGGGAAGAAATAAAGCTCAGTGAAGGAGCTGAGTATAAGCCTGAGGAGGAAGAGAAGGGCCTTCCTTACCACGGTTAACGTTCACATAGACAACGCCTCGCTACATGCTAACTTAAAAGACGAGATACCTCACTATAGTGGGAGCTGAAGGATGCCTAGGAGAGACGATGAGATACCTGTGTACACACCTGAACTTCCCTACCAACCCAAAATTAGTGGGAGAGTGCTACTAGCCGCTGCCCTCGTGATTCTCTTGCTGATAGCCTCTTTCCTGAGCGTATACACCGTTGAGCTGGGTTACGCAGCCGTGACAGTGGATCCTTTCACGGGAGAGGTATCGGGACCGGTCATAGGGCCCAAGGTGGCCTTCAAGATGCCCTGGCAGTCGGTCAAGAAAGTCTACATTGCCACGGACGCCGTTCACATGTGGACCGATGTGAACGCTGTCCAGCACGGTTACGGTAGCGCTATAGGGGACTATCCAGCTATAGAATCACTCACCAAAGATGGGCTACAGGCGTGGGTGGATCTGACCGTCAGGTGGCACATAATTCCGAGCTCGGTACCAAAGATCGTGGAATCCTATCCAGCTCTGGATTATGAGGAGAAGCTGATAATACCTGAGATAAGGAAGATCGCCAGAGATGTCCTCTCCAAATACGAAGCTGCCGAGGTACCAGTAGCTAGGGATAGGATTAGCGCTGAGATATTCAGCCTCCTCCAAGAGGTATTCGCCAAGGACGAGACGACGGGCGGAGGTATAGTGATAGACGAGGTCTACGTCAGGAACATCAAGCTTCCAGAGGAATTCCTGAAGGCCATCCAAGAGAAACTAACGTCCCAGCAGAGGATGATAGCTGCTTACTACGACAGGAACAGGACCATAATACTCGCCAACGCCTCAGCTACCGCCAAGGTGCTCGAGGCCGAGGGTGAAGCCAAGTCCAGGATCATAATAGCCAATGGGACGGCGAGATCCATAGACATACTAGTTAGATCGGGGGCTGATCCGGATAAGATAGCGCCACTGGTCATCTACCTAGAAGGGCTGAAGGACATAGCTAAGTCCAATGCCACGATAATAGTGACGGCCGGGGAGGCTACTCCTATTATGTATCCCATACAACCTAGTGCGGGTGGTTGAGTTGAAGTCGTTTGGTATCAAGAAGGTACATATGATAAGGGTGGATAGGGGGGAGGAAGTCGTCTCCTCCGTGATTAAGGCCTGCACCGAGGCAGGAATAAAGGGTGCCGTCCTCTCTGGATTGGGGCTCTTAAGCAAGGCTAAACTCGCTGTGTTCAACCCGGAAAAGGAGGAATATGAGACCTTTGATGTGGACAGACCTATGGAACTGGCCTCTTTGGTCGGGAACGTGAGCCTCAGGGAAGGAAAGCCCTTCGCGCACATACATGTAGTCTTGGGGAATGAAGAGAGAACTGTAGCAGGCCATCTAGTCGAGGGATATGTAGGAGGTACATGCGAAATAGCAGTAATAGAACTGGAAGGAGAACTGAGGAGGGATCTAGAAAGAGGTGGTCTCTTCCTCCTGAACGTGTGAGTGTCTTCTAGTCAAATCCACGAGGTATTCTTTGAGCTGATCTGCCAACGAGGCTATCTCCTCCAAAGCTTTTCTTCTTTTTCTGTTTAGTTCCTCGCAATCCAGCTCTCTCACACTTAAGTCCAAGTTTATGGGGGTTATGGAAACTGCCCTCTCCACCATAAGGGCGTAAAGATCCGTTCCCCTATCCTTCTCCGTTACCGGAACCGGGTTTCCTCCTAACCAGTAATAGGGGTTCCCCCTCGTATCAATCCTTTCCAGTACGTAGTTCTCAAACTTCATTCGTGCCAGCCTAGTTATTCTTACGGGTGTATCTTCCGATATCCTATAAGGAAAGTTCACATTGAGTAGATCCACTCCTTCTGGTAGTCCCTTCTTTACTAGCCATTCCGTTATCATCGCTGCTAGTCTAGCGTGAGTTAAGAATCTGTCTACGGGGCGGCTAGGCTGTCCTGCAGGTATCTCCACGCTGAATGCAGATGAAGTAATCCCCATTATCGTTCCTTGGAGGGCCGCCGCTATGGTGCCACTCGTGAATATGTTGTCCAAGGTTATGTTGTCACCCACATTTATCCCGGAGACCACCACATCAGGTTCCGAGTCCATTATGTACTTCACAGCAACGGTGACGGCATCTCCAGGGGTTCCGCTGACCGTGAACGCCTCCCTGTACCCGAACCCCCTTACCTTCACAGGAAGTTTCCTTATCCTGAGAGGTTTGTGGAGAGTGATCCCCTTCCCAGCTGCGCTCATCTCGTGCTCAGGAACTACAACAGTCACCTTACCTATCTTCCTCTCCATTAAACCGGTCCAAAAAGCCCTGAAGGGGGCGGAATGAAGCCCGTCATCGTTCGTAAGGAGGATGTGGTAATCCATGTCTTACTCCCTCAGGGCCTTGATCAGATCCATCGCGTACTTTTCCTCTGGTTGCACTCCTATGGAGATCTCCTTGGGTATCTCTTTACCATTCTCCCTCACAGCTATCACATTGTGTGGGACGGCAGAGACATGGAACATATCGGCTAAATCAGGATTCTCATACGCCTCCACGCAGTCCGCCTCAACTTGTCCTTTTAGCTCTATAGCAAATTTGTTGGCTAAGAGGACTTGGTTCGGGCAGTAAGGGCACGTTGGAGTCACAAATATCATTATGTGAGCCTCCTTCCCGTACTTCCTTGCCTCTTTGAGGATCTCCCTGACGCGATCCGAGAGGCCACTGTCGTCCCTACTTACCAGTATCATGGTTTCCACGAAGGCCCAAGCCTCGTAACCGGCTGGAGCACCTGTGTACCTTATCTTGTATCCGGATCTCGGGTCTATCAAGATCGTTGGTGTCTTCGCTACTTTGAACTCCTCTATGAGCTCCGGTTCTAGGGTGACGTCATGTATCTCGACCCTTATTTTGTCAGATAGCTCGTCCAGCTCCCTGAGTAGCTGTTCTGTCCACTGGGAGTATTCCTCGTTACCCACGCCCTTGAACATGATCAGCTCTATAGGTCGAATCATCTCGGCGTCGAACCTAGCCTTAAGCTGAGACGCCGTTTGCTCGTCAATGACCCTCTGGGAGTGGTTGTGCGCGTGGCCCATGCTTACACCGGGATAACCGACCATTCATCTATTTAAATTCCATCATGTAAACTCACGTGGCTGAGGCTCATGCCATCGAAAAACATAGTTAATCTAACTAAAATTTACATTAAATTGGGATGATGATAATGATAGGGGATAAAAAAGATGCTTCGCTTTCAAAAGTGACCGCGCAGATAGGTATATGGAGCGCCCTAGCTGTAGCCACTAGAATAGGGAAGCACGCCCTTGTAGGCCCTCTTCAGTTTGTTAATTTACCCCTGCTCTTCACGATGTTAGCAGGCATGCTCTACGGAAGTAATGTGGGCTTTGGTGTGGGATTCCTCTCGTTTTTGGTGTCAGATAGCATACTGGGGTTGGGTATCTGGACGCTAGTTGACGGCGGTATAGCAGGAGCTATAGGAGCACTCTGGGCTAGACTGCGGATCAAAGGGCGCATCTCTCTCTTCATGATCGCATATCTTTCCACCTTCCTCTATGACATATCGACATCGTGGATCCTCTACATGATATTCGGATTTCCTCCCATAGAGGCGTTTGTCCTAGGATTCGTGGGCCTGTTCCTTCCAGTAGCAGGTGGCGGTGCGATAGCTATTGGTCCAACAACCGAGGCAACGACATCACTTCTGTTATCCATTTTAGCCCCTAGGTTTCTGAGTGAAAGAACTTACCGGTAGGTAGTCATTCGCATCAATTAGATGGAGGTTGCTCAGGTGAGACCCCTCCTAGGCAGATAAATGTTTACGTATAATAATGGGTAGATGGCTTTCACGTTTATCATATACTATTTTGGTGTAAAAGAGATCTAGAAATCTCTCACGCTCAAGATTGGACAATCTAGATATCTTTTTACCCTTAAAGATGGTCATATTGTAGGGGTGGTCTCCCCTGATTGAGATAAGATGGCACGGTAGAGGAGGACAGGGTGTTTGGAGCGGGTCTGCCGTACTCGCCTACTCGGCCATTAAAGCAGGCAAATACGCGCAGTCCTTCCCGCAATTCGGTCCTGAGAGAATAGGCGGTCCGGTGACCGCGTTCAACAGGATCGACGATAAGCCTATAGTGGATAGGGGGCCCATCTACGAACCGGATATAGTCATAGTGATAGATCCCAGCCTGCTAAAGCCCAGGTACATGACTTCGCTTCTGAGTGGTCTAAAGAAGGGCGGTTACTTCCTAGCTAACAGTGAAAAGCCCCCTTCAGAGTTGAGAAAGGAGCTAGGCCTACCAGAGGAGGTTCATGTGTGGTCCGTTGACGCCACGACCATCGCTTTAGAAGAGGTAGGCAGGGCCTCCCCCAATACGACAATGTTGGGAGTTCTGCTTGCTGCAACGAACTTGCTACCTGTGGAGTATGTGGAGCAAGGCATATTGTGGAGATGGCCAGGCACAGTCGGAGAGAAGAACATCAACGCCCTTAAGAGGGCGATGAGAGAGGCCAGGTCGGATCCGGCCAAGGAGGTGGTGAGCGTATGAGCACACCTATGGTTGGATGGAAGGATCTCCCTATGGCGGCCGTTCCATTCCTGAGTGCGAAGGAGTATCCCACTGGAGAGTGGGCGGTATTCCAGCCCAAGATCGATGAGAGCAAATGCGTGAAGTGCGGGCTGTGTTGGATGTATTGCCCTGATAGCGTGTACAGGTGGGATGGAGAGGGCGTCCCCGTCCCTGACTTGGATCACTGCAAGGGCTGTGGAATATGCGCGGTGGAGTGTCCCACCAAGGCAATTGAGATGGTTAGGATATGAGAGGAGGTGAATTTTGATGGCGGTTCAGAAGTCAGTTGGTCAAACCATGATGGCCCTTAACGGGGATGAGGCCGTCGCTTGGGCCGTCAAGCAGAGCAATGTGGACGTAGTGGCTGCTTATCCGATAACTCCACAGACGATAATTGTAGAGAGGATATCGGAGTTCGTCCACAACGGAGAGGTGGACATGGAGTTCATAAAGGTAGAGAGTGAGCACAGCGCCCTGAGTGCGAGCTGGGGGGCAGCTCTCGCTGGGGCGAGGGCGTTTACTGCTACCGCCGCAAACGGCCTAGCCCTGATGTGGGAGATCTTGTACATAACCGCCTCCACTAGGACTCCGGTTGTCATGGCCGTCGTCAACAGGGCTTTGAGCGCGCCGATAAACATTCATAACGACCACAGCGACTCAATGGGAGCCAGGGACTCCGGCTGGATTCAGATCTACAGCGAAGACGCGCAGGAGGCCTACGACAACACCATAATGGCCTTCAGGATAGCCGAGGAGGCGATGCTGCCTGTCATGGTGACCTTAGACGGATTCACCATATCCCACACGCTGCAAAACGTCTCCGTCCTTCCCGACGAGGTCGTCTCGAACTTCGTCGGGGTCAGGAAGATCCCGAGGATCAAGTTACCCCACATCTACGGGGAGAAGGAGATACCGCTTATGCTGAACCCGAAGTACCCGATATCGTTCGGGCCGCTGGACCTGTTCGACTACTACTTCGAGCACAAGGTCCAGCAGAATGAGGCCATGAAGGCTTCCGTCCCCATCATTGAGAAGGTACACAGGGAGTTCGCCGAGATAAGCGGAAGATCTTACGAGCCCGTCCATATGATCCCCTACAAGACGGAAGACGCGGATGTCGTGCTGCTGGGCCTCTCCTCGACCATGAGCGTGGTGAGGAAGGTAGTGGACGAGTTGAGGAGTGAGGGCAAGAGGGTGGGTGCCATAAGGTTGAGGGTATTCAGGCCGTTCCCAGCTGATATGATCAGGAAGGAGCTGTCGAAGGTCAGCACTGTCGGCATTCTCGATAGATCGTTGAGCTTCGGGGCCGAGGGTGGTCCCGTGTTCATGGAGGTGAGATCTGCTCTCTACAGCTCCTCCTCGAAGCCCACCGTATACAACTACATATACGGGCTTGGAGGAAGAGAATTACCGCCCAAGCTGATAAAGAAGGCGTTCGACGAGCTTCTTGAGGCCAAAGAGGAACCAGAGAAGCCTGTTATCAAGTATCTGGGGGTGAGGGAGTGATGGTAGCTAAGGCTGTGTGGAGGCCAGATATCAAGGAACTGGCAAGGATAGAGGGTCAGAAGAGGCCTGTGGAGTCCGGTCACAGGTTGTGCGCCGGCTGTGGCGCGGGGATAATAATAAGGCAGATAGCCATGGCCGCTAGAAAGCCACTAGTCTGGATAAATGCCACAGGATGCGTTGAGGTTGCGACGACCATATTCCCGTACACCTCTTGGAATGTCCCTTGGGCCCACAATGCCTTTGAGAACGCTGCTGCCGTCGGATCCGGAGTGGAAGCCGCTAGGAAGAAGCTAGCTAGGGTGAACAGGTTCGAGGGAGATCCCGATATAGAACTGGATTACGACGTGATAGTGCTGGGCGGGGATGGAGGGACCTACGACATAGGGCTGCAGGCGATATCAGGAGCTTTCGAGAGGAGGCACAAGATCATGTACGTGCTGTACGATAACGAGGCCTACATGAACACCGGTATACAGAGATCGGGTGGGACGCCCTTTGGAGCGAGGACCACCACCACTCCTGTAGGCAAGGTGATCAAGGGCAAGCCTCTCTTCAAGAAGCCGATAATGGACATAATGGTGGCTCACGGGATACCCTATGCAGCTACAGTTTCTCCCGCTTACTGGAACGACGCGCTCGTCAAGTTCAGGAGGGGCTTCGAGACGGAGGGTCCGGTGTTCATTCACGCCTTCTCCACATGCCCGCTCGGATGGGGAAGCGCTCCGGAGGACACAGTGAAGATAATGAAGCTGGCCGTCGAGACATGTGTCTTCCCGCTCTACGAGGTCGTAGATGGGGAGTACAGGCTCACCGGTCCGAGCGTATCCATAGCAAAGAATCCCGACAGGAAGAAGCCCGTTGAGGAGTATCTGAAGCTTCAAGGAAGGTTCAGGCATATGTTCAAGCCTGAGAACAAGTGGATGATAGAGAAGTTCCAGGAATGGGTAGACAGACAGTGGGAAACTCTGCTGAAGAGAGCAGGTTACTGAGTCCCCCCCTTTCCCATTTTTGAGGGATTTATGTAAGGAAAAACGTTTATCGGGTTCGGTCAGAACTCTTCCTCTTCTTCCTCCCAGAAGATCTCTTCTTCCTCTTCTTCCTCCCAGAAGTCCTCGTCTTCGAGCCACTCCTCCTCTTCTATCCCTTCCTCCAGAGGTATAACCTCCTTGACCTCTCCCTTCTCTATCTTGACTTCGAGGAGGGCTCCGCAGTTGGGGCACTGTATTTCTCCCTCGTAGTCCTCCTCGTCCAAGTAGAACTCATAGCCGCATGATGGACATGTTATCTCCACCAATGCCGACACCGCGCTGCTAAGCTTGAATACACTATATATAAGTTTCGGGGAGGACCGGTAGATTAGTTAAACGTTTTAGGTGATAGCGGCCATAATATATGTATAAGCAGGATTGTTTCGCCATCCTATAGAAACGATATTTGAGATACGTTAGGATTAGATACTGGAAACGATCATCAACTGCCGTACCTGAATAGTAGCAGTGTTAGGACTAACTCAACGATGCCTCCTAGCAGAGCCAGGGAGAACAGCCTGTAGCTCACGCTGAGCTCGATAGATAAGGTGCATGCCTCTATGCACGGATTACTCTGGTATCCCAAGAAACCGAGTATCCCCCAGCTGGAAACACCGATAATGAGCAGGGATATGGCTAGAATCAAGTAGGACGCCTTTTTGAACTTGAGATAAGCCAGTGATAGCAGAAATATCGCAATGTAGCTGAATCTAAGGGTGTAGCAGGAGAGGCACGGTCTGATACCCTGAACGAACTCCGTATAGAAGCTCAGGAGGATCCCTACTAAAGCTATGAGCGCTATCGCGAGGGAGATTGCCTTGGTGGACATGCCCACCCCTCGTTCAATTCCCCGGCATCACATAAAAAATGTTTAAGATTTTCATACGTCTTTCTTGAGGTACAGGAGCTCCCTTCCCCTCCAGATAGCAACTATCCTATGGTGAGGTATCTCCCTCCCGTCCTTCAGTATCACTCTGTCGCCCCTCACTTCAACCTCGTCTCCTCTCACCTCTTCTAGGTCGTTTGGGGACCCTCTGCTCACGAATACTATTCTGAACTCTTCTGGCTTCACCCTAGGATCCCACACCATCGACTCCAAGATGGACCTGACCCTGCCTTTTCTCATGTGAATTCCAAACAACGTAGTAGTTTAATTGGATGATGGATATCCTGCACTAGGTTGAAAATGAAAGTGCTGGCAGTATCCGATGTACACGCGCCCGTATGGCTGAAGGATCTGGAGAATGCCGTGAGTAAGAGGCAGAAAGGGGAGTATCTCATCCTGATAGCGGGAGACATGGTAGATAGAGGGAACTACAAGCAGTATCGAAGGGTAGTGGATGTCTTGGAGGGCCTAGGAGACGTCAGGATGGTGGCCGTCTTCGGGAATGACGAGTACGACAGCGTTAAGGACGCTATAAGGGAGGAGAACCCCGAGGTAACGTTTCTCGATGACGAGAGCATTGTTTTGGAGGTAGAGGGACGGAAGGTAGGCATAGTCGGATCCAGAGGGAGCCTGGAACTTCCTACTACGTGGCAGAAGAGGAACATTCCAGGAATAGAGAAAATCTACAGCGAGAGATTGCGGGTGATAGGAGAGATGCTCAGAGAGCTCAGGGAAAAGGTTGATGTGACAGTTCTCCTTACTCACTACGCCACCACGACGAAGACCATGAAGGGCGAGAATCCCAGGGCTTGGAGGTACTTGGGCCACAGAGGGTTCGAGAGGTACATGAAGGAGGGGCTCGTAGACGTCGCTGTCCACGGACACGTTCACAACGGGAGTAAGACCGCCAAAGTCGGCAATACCAAGGTATACAACGTGGCTTTCCCCCTTTGGTGGGAACTGGTTGAGATAGACCTGAGAAGCGAGCGCATTTCAATAGAGGAGTTCCTGTCCAAATAGTTGGGGGGTGATCGCCTGAAAATAATCCTGACTACTGTGGAGCGGGAGGAAGATGCGGAGAAACTGGCATCCTCCCTGTTAGGCGAGAAGCTAGCCGCGTGCATCTCTTTCTTCCAGGTCAAAAGCTCGTACTGGTGGGAAGGGAAGATAGAGAGGGCTCAAGAGTTCCTCCTGATTATCAAGACCGCTGATGAACTGGTGGATAGGTTGATAGGGTATCTGGCTGAGATACATCCTTATGAGGTTCCCGAGATAGTGGTCCTCCCCGTGGAGAAGGTATGGGGGGCATATGAGAGGTGGTTGAGGGATGTCACGCTACGATAGGCAGATCCCACTCATAGGGGAGGATGGTCAGAGGAAGCTGAGTAATTCGCTCGTGGCAATCGTGGGGCTGGGAGGGATAGGCTCCCCCTTAGCCCTCTATTTGGGAGGTGCTGGAGTTAATCTAAGGCTAATAGACGGCGATCTCGTCAGTTTGAACAATCTTCACAGGCAGATCCTGTATGGGGAGGATGATGTGGGTTTACCTAAGGCTCTAGTTGCCGAAAGGGAGATCAAGAGGAGGAATAGGGAGATAGAGGTCGAGGGGATCCCCGAACCTCTCACCAAGGGGAACGTAGGTGATGTGCTCTCGGGGGTCGACCTCATACTCGATGCGACGGACAACTTCGCCACTAGATACCTGATAAATGAGTATTCCGTTTCTCACAGGATCCCCTTCATCTACTCCGCTATCTCCGGCTTTTATTTCGCAATAACGTTCATAGTGCCCGGGGAGACCCCCTGCTTGAGGTGCATATTCCCGAACGTTCAAGACAGGGGCCCCGTTCCGGTCTTGGGAATGACACCAGCTCAGGTCGCCTCCATAGCGGCCGTGGAGGCTGTGAAGTACCTGGCTGGCATGGAGCCTTCTCTGAAAGGTAAGTTGCTGATGGGAGATCTCAGGACGATGGAATACACGGAAGTAAAAGTGGAGAGGGATCCAAAATGTCCGGTCTGTAGCAGGCTGTTCACAGGAGGTCCTTGATGTCCTTCCCCTCGTATATGAAGCTCCTTAACTTGGCCGGCAGCTCCTCGATCCTCACCCTCACCTGTTCCATCGTATCCCTATCCCTGAGGGTGACGGTCCCGTCCTCCATCGTCTGGTGATCCACCGTAACGCAGGCTGGGGTGCCCACCTCGTCCATCCTCCTGTATCTCCTGCCTATAGTTCCAGATTCGTCATAGAAGGCTATAAAGCCCTCCGATATTAACATCCTGTAGATCTCCTTAGCCTTCTCGGGCATCCCGTCCTTCTTCATCAGCGGGAAGACCGCCACCTCGATGGGCGCTAGATATCTCGGGAGCTGCAGCCAGACCCTCTCCCCGTCCTCCCTGTAGGCGAGCATCAGCTCGTGGAACAGCACCCTATCCAAACCTATGGATGGCTCGTAGAGGTGCGGTAGGAACTTCCTCTTACCATCCGGGCTGGTGACCCTGAGATCGTTCCCTGAGACCTTCATGTGGCCAGATAGATCGTAGTCCGTGCGGTAGGCGTTGTTAACCAGCTCGACCCAACCCAAGTCCTCGGTATAGACCTCCAGATCCCAGTGAGCTAGAGCGTAGTGGGCCTTCTCACCCTCTATGAGTTCCCTGTATCGGAGCCTCTCTAGCGGAAAGCCCAGCACCTCGTTGAAGAACTTCTGGTAGAGGACCAGCCAGTAGGTTATGAGGTGGTTTATAGTGTAGCCCGTCTCGAGACCTTCTCTGGCGGTCATCTCCACTATTCTCCCCGTCTCCCTGTCTTCCCTCCTGAGGAACCTTATCTTGTAGTCCATGTAGGGTTCGAGCTTCTCGCGGTACACCTCGTCGGGATTATCCGGATCGAAGAACACGTGAATCTCCAGCTGCTGAAACTCCCTCATCCTTATCAGAGCTCTTCTCGGGGAGATCTCGTTCCTAAAGACTCTCCCAACCTGTCCAAGGATGAAGGGCAGCTTCCCCCTCATGGTCATGTAGGACTTCCTGAACTCCACCACGCTCCCCTGAGTTGTCTCCGGCCTCAGCGCGGCGTTGGGCTCCTCGGCCTCAGCACCCACCGCGAGGGTGAACATCAAGTTGAACTTCTTTATCCCAGTCCACTCCTTGGAACCGCACTTAGGGCACTTTATCCCGTTTTCCACTATTATCTTCATGAGCTCTTCATCCGAGAGTCCCTCCAAGTTCTCCTCTATGCCCAGGGACTCCTCTATCAGCTTGTCGACCCTGAACCTCGAGTGGCACCTCTTGCACTCTATCAGCTTGTCGAAGAAGTGCTCCAAGTGGCCCGAAGCCTCGAATACCTTGAGGGGAAGTATGTTAGGGGTCTCTATCTCGTGTACCCCTTCAGGAAACACCACCTCCCTCCTCCAGAGGGAGACTATCTTCTCCTTCATCCTGAGGCCTAGAGGCCCGTAGACGTAGAAGCCTGCGGGGGCCCCGGCATAGACATCCCTAGAGGAAGGCCAGAAGAAACCCCTCCTAGTGGCCAGCTCCACGACCTTATCGTATGTACCCTTCATTTTCAACTACCCACCTCACGACATCATCAGGTACTCCCGCTTGCTTCAGTATCTCGTATATGTAATCTTGGCCCTTATCTCGGTACTTCATAAAGAAGTACCTGACGGTCTCGGCGTATTCCCAGAAGTATATGACCCAGGCGTCAGTCTCCTCCGAGTAGTAGTCTGGCTTGAACTTGCTCCAAGGCTTGTAGTG
This sequence comes from Thermoproteota archaeon, assembly GCA_027061785.1. Lineage (GTDB taxonomy): Archaea > Korarchaeota > Korarchaeia > Korarchaeales > Korarchaeaceae > Korarchaeum. Next base: position 8,333 of record JAMOVA010000011.1, on the reverse strand, counting down.
CATGGTGGCTACTCTAACCTCGACGGCTCCCCTCTCCTCCAAGTGTTTCTTGGCCACGATGAGACTGTCTCCCGTGTCAGCCACGTCGTCCACCAGTAAGACTTTCTTACCGTCCAGTCTCGTGGGAAGGGGTTCCACGACCTCAGCTCCTTCTCTGATGTCGAGGGCCTCGTAATGGACCACCCTTATGCTCCTTATGTCCCTCACATCCAAGAAGTCACTCAGGAGCCTAGCTATCACTACTCCTCCCCTGAGTATCGCTACGATGGTGTCGGGCTTGAAACCTGAGCCTATTATGGAATCCGCCAACTTCCTAGCGTAGATTAGTGCATCACCAGGACTGACATGTAGGAACTTCATGGACACGTGTCACACCTCCGGGCACCTGCATGGGATCGATCCGCATTTGGGACACCCCTTTCCGTATCTTTCAACAAAAGCAGACTCCAAATCTATGGAGAGAAGATCGGCTAGACTCAACAACCATGCTAGGACATCAGCGAACTCTTCCTTGAGGTTGTCGTCATCTAAGGTCCTAAGAGATCTGAAGAGCTCCCCTAATTCCTCTCCCAAGTGGAGGGCGGTTCCCTTAACGCCTCTTTTACGGTCTCTCTCGCCGTATATCTTTCTTATCAGCTCTTGGGCCTCGGATATCCTCATTGGCATTACCTGCTCACATGAGCTGAAGAGCTATTATGACGACTCCTGTCACGATGGATAGCAGGACAGGGAACCACTTGGGGACCTTGAAGCCGCCTGCCTCGTCTGTACTGAAGGTCAGAATACCGGCGACGGACATTGGCATGAAGCTCTTATCCTTCTTACTCTTGGGCATGCTACCCCCGCGCTCGGGGAGCCGGACCACACTAATAAATTTGTGATGGTGGGTTCGGGAGATGAGAATAAGGTTCAGAAACGGCATAGAACTCGACTGTGGAGGAAAGCTGCTCCTAGACCCGGTGAGGACTGTGAGAGGTATTCCCTCCCTGATATCCCACGCCCACTCTGATCACGTGCCCAGAGATGTGAAGAATCCCTCGGGGCGGATCATGGCCACAGAGGGAACTGCGGCCCTCATCCGGAGGAGATATGGAAACGGGACCATAGACATCATCCATTTCAACGAGAGTGTGGAATTGGGACCCTTTGAGGTGTACGCCTTCCCAGCTGGACACATATACGGGTCTGCTGGTTTCTTGATAAATTGCGGAAGGAAGACAATCTTCTATACAGGGGATGTAAACCCCCTCGGCGGGCTTACGGTGGAGAGCCCTGCTAGGATCCCGAGTTCGGATGTACTGATAGTCGAGTCCACCTACGGACATCCCAGATACAGGTTCCCTGATCCTCACAGGGTGAGGATGAATATAGCTAGATGGGTCGCGGAAGAGGTGTCTTCCGGCAGATCCCCTGTCATAGAGGCATATCTAGTGGGGAAGTCTCAAGAAGTTATAGCGCTCCTGAACAAGTACACGAATGTGGAGGTCGTGGTCTCTGAAAGGGTCGCCGAGGTTAGTGAGCCTCTCAAGGAGAGATTCGGCCTCAAATACACGACCTCTCCTAATGGACCTCACGTACTAGTCACCCACAGGGCTAGGGCCAATGGGAAGGCTAGAGTGACCGGCTGGGCTCTCTTCTCTAGGAGGAGGCAGGATTTTCCCTTAAGTGCCCATGCAGATTTCGATGGGCTTGTGAGTATAGTAATGGGCACCAATCCTGAAAAGGTGCTGACCGTCTATGGTTTTAGCGAGGAATTCGCTAAATGGTTGAAAAAATGGGGGATTGATGCACAACCGCTTGGAGGAGAATGGATGGTGTTCTGATCACTTCTTCTTCGTGGTAATCCCAGGTATCTCATCAGGAACCACAGAGGGCCTCTCCTTGACAGTGTCAAGGACGAGGGATGTGTTCGTGTCCCTGAGACCAGGTATGCTCTGAATTTTCCGAAGTATATCGTTCAGCTCGGACTGACTGCCAGCTATGACCTTGAGCACAACGTCGTACTGGCCAGTTATCTCGTGTACTTCAAGTACCGAGTTCCCTAAGAGTTCTACCACCTTTTTAGCTACATCCGTGTGCTTGCCCGGCTCCGTCTCTAACAGGATTATATACTTGTTCCCCTTACCGAGTTTAGCGTGGTCAACGAGAGCGGTGTACCCCTTTATTATACCAAGTTCCTCGAGCTTCCTGACCTTCTTCATAACACCGGCAGGGCTCATTCCAAGCTCTCTGGCTATCTGGGTATAGGTTATCCTCCCATTCTCCACCAGCTTCCTCAGTATTTCTATCTCCTTCGCGGTTATTCCCTTTACCCTAGGCATGAGATAACACCCCCACAGCGCCGTCCAAGGGGATGGGGAGTCGGTCCCCGACTCCTTGCTAACATCTACACTCACGTAAATAAAAAGATTTTTGCAATATGAAGGGATGGTGTTATAGAAGTGCGGTATAATGTGGCACTGGATGTTGCCACCGAGAGGAGTAAGGATCTTTTCACCCTTCCGGGGATATACACGGCATTATTGTTCAACATTATTGCCGTTACGTTTCCGTGGGGTGGACTTCATGTACTAGGAGCATATCCATCCTCCTTGAGATATCTGTTCACATCTGCTCTCTTCTCAGTAACATCCCTGTTCTCGATCTGGAGGAGTGCCGAGTACTTTGACCTGAGGAGATCCCTGTGGACATCCTTTTTCATTACAGCACCACTGGCTTTCGGGGTTCCTCTCGAGGGACTGGGCATTCCCTTCTACTCGCTCTCCTACACCTCCATTCTCCTCGCATCGCTCATATCTTGGTCTATGGGGAAATCTACTAAGTCTAAGGTGTTGCCGTTTATCTTAACAGGGGAGGCGATTGCTGTCAACGGGCCATCGATTCAACTTCTCTCAATCCTTATCATATCGATGGTCTCGGCCCGCCTCGTGGGGAGTGTTGTGGGTTCTGTAACCGAGCCAGTTATAGGGCTCAAGGGATTCGATGGTGTCAGGGCTCTAGCGGATATCGTGTTGGGGGATTCCGGGGTCTCTCTGGAGGAAAAGTTAGTGGAGAGGGGCGTGAAGGGCTTTGCCAGCTTTGACGTCATAAAACTAGGTAAGTCTGTGATAACGGCTGTTGATGTACATCCGGGCCCGTTCAGAATGGGAAGCCATGATCTCCCAAGGAAAGTCGTATCCCGTCTCAGGGATCTGGGATTCAATCCCATTTTTTTAAGGAGAGCATGTTCCCATGAGAGGAACTTGGCCTCATCGAAGTTAGCGGACAGGTTACTGGATGAGATATTGATATCCCTCGATAGGGTATTTCCCTGCTGCATTGGGGAACCTGTATTCGCCTCAAATGATAAGTTTGAGGTCAGTGCTCAGAGATTCGGTGACACTCTGCTCTTCACCGTCTCAGGCAGGCCCCTAGAGAGTTTCGAAGACATCCCTCACGAGATTGAGGAGATCTTAGCTAGAGAGCTGGGGATTAACGTGTCGGTTGTAGATAGGCACGACTCTCTGAGGAGTGATTGGTATGAAATGGCCTTCATAGACTCGGAACTGGGTCAGAAACTGGTTGAGATCCTCTTAGAGGCGGGGAGATCTGCTCTCCAAATGGAGTGTCGGAAAGGCGCGTTAGTGGGATACCGATGGGATGACCCGAGATGGTCCTCCGTTGGGCGTGGGGGAGTCGGAGTGCTCAGTTTGAGGGTAGGAGGCATCACCACTGTCTATATGATGATAGATGGAAATAACATGGTCCCTGAGCTCCGAGATCTAATAGATAACCTCGCCCCCCGAGGGGTCAAGGTGATAGTAACTACCACCGACACACATGAAACGATCTCCACCAAGCGAAGGTATAATCCGGTCGGCAGTGAGTGCAGTAGCGAAGAATGCTTGAGGAAGAAGGCATTATACCTCATCAACTTAGTTAAGGAGTCAATGGACTCCATGACCGAGGCAGAGGCCAAGTGCTACAGGGGAAGGGTGGAGACTGTGTTCATGGGAAGAGAACTCATGGCGATGCTCTCATCTCTGATGGGATCAAGCAGACTGGCCAAGCCTTTGCTGGCATTGGCGATGCTTCCCCAAATTGTGGCCCTCCTCCTGTGGGTGTGAGCCGGGTTGGGCGGGATAAGATTTATCTAGAGGAGACCTTACAATCCATCCGGGCCCGTAGCTCAGCATGGAAGAGCACCCGGCTTTTAACCGGGGGGTCGCGGGTTCGAATCCCGCCGGGCCCGCCACCCGAGGTGATCCGGTTGAGCGATCTTGACAGGGCAAAGGAGCTGCTGGAGGAGGCCAGAAGGGAGCGCTCCGAGGTGAAGAGATATCTCACGCTCATCAGGGAGTCGATGATACACTCGTTCAGGGCAGGGCTCAGCAGGTTGGGAATAGAAGCCGATCATGAGAACGTTCTGAGGCTCTACCTCACGACCCCCCACGCGTACAGGCCTTCAGTGGGGGAGCCGGAATTAGAGGAGTTCGAGTTCAGGTATGGCCTCATCACATCAGATAAGCTCGGTGCAATGAGAGTGGATGACAGATTCTTGGATGCGATCTTGGATCTGGCTGAGAGGATATACTTCTGGGCCGAATCCATAAATAAGAAAATGGTGAGTTAGGATCGGAGAGATCACTCGAACCTGAGCGCCTTGGCCGGTTCCAGCCTCGCCGCCTGCAGGGCGGGTGGAAGGGCGCCCAATATCGTGATGAAGAGGGTTACGCCAGCTATGGCCATGGCATGCTCGGGTAGTAGGGTGGGCGTTATTACGAAGGAGGTGGCATGCGGTCCGCTCATCTCCCCTGGACCCATTATGGTCGCTAAGAGCAGGGAGGCCCCATATCCGAGCAGCATACCCGATATTATGGCTATGCTGCTCATCAGAATTCCTTCGAAGAGGAAGGATATGGCTATGTCCCTCTGAGAGGCGCCCATTGCCCTCATCACTCCTATTATCCTAGTACGCTCGGTAACCGCGGTGTACATTGCGTTCATTATTCCTATCGACGCGACCACTATGGTCATGGCGGCTATCGCCCCCAAGACCAGTAAAGACATGTTAACCACTGTATCAAGCTGCTTCTGAATGTCCTTCATGGCTATAGGGAAGGCAGTGTCCCCATACTCCTCGCTGAGCTGGTCTACCACCTTGTCCACGCTATCCACATCCTCAGCTATTATTGCCAGTATCGTGTAGCTCCTCTGGCCAGTCAGCTTGACGTAGAGCTTCATGGCGTAATCTATAGGTGCCAATATGGATCTGTCGACATCAGCTATTATGGAGGTTCCGTAAGGCGCAACGATCCCATAGATCCTCGGCCTAGTCGTGAGGATGTCGTCGTATGATACCTTCACATTGAGTCCTATCAAACCCTCGATCTCGTCCGGGGGCAGCTCGTTTACCAGCTTGTATCCCAACACCACGGCCTCCTCCTTCGGATTGGGAGGCCAATCCCCATACAGGAGTTCTATGTCGGGGAAGACATCCTCGATGTAGTTCATATCGACTCCCATGACCACGTAGGTCTTGCTCTTCCCGAAGATGGTGAGGTTCATTGGGATCCTTATCAGAGGCATCACGGCCTCCACTCCCTCCATTCCCTCTATCTTGCTGACATCCAAGTCATCGAACATCTTCTCCCGAGCAGAGAGATAGATCAGCCTCATGCTGCTGCCCTTGAATATGTCCTTGAGGGCCAAGCCGTACCCGGTGGCGAACGATATCACTGCCGTCAGGGTCAGGACCCCCAAGAATATCCCTAGCAGGGTGAGCGCTGCCCTCTTCCTCCTGCTCATCATAGCCTTGTATGAGAACTTCACTATGTCACGGGACTTCAACCTCCTCGGACCTCCTGCCGAATATGACTTTGCCCACGATCAGCCCTATCACCAAGCCGGCCACAGCCCAGACCACCGCGTAACGGGGATCCGTCATGGTAACCGTCGTCTTAGATGGCTGCTCGGTTACTTGGGGTCCCTCGACCGAGACCTCCCTCCTAGCCTCCTTCCAGTTCTCTGGAGAAGCCAGGTACTTTACAACTACTCCTATCTTGGGTGGAAGCTTATCCTCAGAGACTTGGCACGATAGGGCGAAGCCCGTGCTCTCTCCCTCATCCAGCTCCCCCAGATAGGTGGATGTACCTACGCAGACCCCCGATTCTATGGTCACGTTGATGTTATCGGCCTGCCTATTACCGACGTTCGCCAAGTTACCCCTGATCCTCAGCTTGCCCTTGCTGTAGCTGGCCTCCAACGAGGAGATGACTACCCTAGCTTCCTCTATCCTCCCGAACCCGACCTCAGTGTTGAGCTGTTTGGTCACATCTTCACTATCTTCCTTCTCCGTGTAGGTGAACGAGAGGCTCAGCCTGTAGGATTTACTGTCCTCCGATGGTAGGAGGCTCAGTTTTATGCTTCTGGAGTCGCCAGGGATCATGTCCCCTAGATCGAAGAGGGTGGGGCCCAGTACCGTGATCGTCTGGGATGAGAGTTGGAGCTTCACCTTTCTGGCCGTCTCATCCCCCACGTTCTTCACGATCAGGTTGACCTCGTTGGGTATGCCCGCGTAGAGCATGTGCTTATCGGAGAGCACTATCAGGCTGGGGGATGCCTCCTCCTCTTCCTCGTTCTTTTCAACCAGCTGAACGGTGAAGACCTTGGATACGCTGTAGTCCTTCCCTCCGCTGGTGTAGTGCACTAGGACCGCCACCTTGTCCGTATCCTGATCCAGATTCTCATCTGCGTAGGCCCCTATGTCATACCTGACCGAGGCCCCGGGAGTCAGTAGGGCGCCCCCGCTTATGGAGGGGTTCAGTATCCTGATCAGGGAGGCGCTGATCTGTATTGAGGTTATGTGAGCGTCTTCCTTCCCGACATTCCTCAGGATGAGATAAAGCGTGGAGGCTTCCCCTTTGACCACCTTTCCGCTGAGGGTGAAGTCGATCGAGGATCTTCCCTTCACTTCTAGGGTGAAGGTGAATTGGTTAGCACCGCTTTTCACCACATCTCCGTCCTCATCTAGTACTTCGTAGCTCAGGTTCACCTCGAAGTCGTACCATCCAGGAGGGGTCTTCGTCGGGATCTCCACGCTAAAGGTGAGTGCGAATCCCTCCCCGTCCTCGAACCTGTCCTTGCCCAGCTGTATCCCAGGTATTAACTTCTCAACGCTGCCTCCATTTGGGTTCCTGAGCGGCGAGGGTATCTTCAGCACGGCCTCTAAGGGTCTTAGAGTGTGATTTTCCTCTACAGAGACCTGGAATATTGCGGTCAGAGGAACCACGCCATCTCCCGAGTGGACTATTAGTGCCTCCTGCTGGGTTCCCCATCCGTAATCCACCAAGGTCACATGGCCCTTAATGGCTGAGAGGGGCATCAGGGGGATCAGAAGGAGGATGAGAAGAATTCCTTCCATACTACGCCTTGACATCCGGTATCACCTCTCCCAATATTTTACCATCCCTTATCTTCACGATACGATCGGCCATTTCGGCCATCTTCTGGTCGTGAGTGACCATCACGACCGTCCGGCCCTCCTCAACTAGGGACCTCAGTATACCCATCACCTGCAATCCGGAGGTCGTGTCCAAGTTGCCGGTGGGTTCGTCAGCTAGTATGACTATAGGATCGTTCGCCAACGCCCTTGCTATAGCCACCCTCTGTTGTTCTCCACCAGAAAGCTCAGTTGGCCTGTGATTGGCCCTATGCTCTAGGCCTACAGCGGAGAGAAGTTCCATTATCTTTCTCCGACGGTTACCGCTGTACTCCCCTATGGCCAAAGCCAGTTCAACGTTCTCGTAGGCGGTGAGCCATGGGACCAGATTGAACGTCTGGAATATGAAGCCTATCGTCTTCCTCCTCAGGAGAGTGGCCTGCTTATCCGTGAGCTTCATCACATCCTTGCCGAATATCCTCACGGTTCCTGAGGTGGGTTTCGTGAGCAGGCCCAGTATGCTCAGTAGGGTCGTCTTACCGCTGCCTGACGGGCCCATGATGGCAACGAACTCTCCCTTTCGAATCACTAGGGAGATCCCTCTAAGCGCCTCCACGTAGTTCCTCCTAGTTCCGTACCTCTTCCGGACATCCACCAGTTCGTAGACCGTATCTTCCTGCATTGGAGGGCACCTTCGTCACAAAGTTTAACATAGCTTAGTTAATAAACATTGCTAAGTTATTCCTGACGACATCGGCAGGCCAGAGCTAAGTTATTCTTTATCCCCCTCGCATTCGCCGGGGGATCGAAACGCTGGAGGGAAGGGTAAAGGGGCTCGGTCACCTAGTTACCGATCCCGAGAGCGCCGTTCTGAAGGTTATGTCTGGTAGGGAGAGGGTAAGCATAGGTATAA
>JAMOVA010000010.1 GCA_027061785.1 Thermoproteota archaeon | reverse complement strand
AGGGGCATAAGGTCTGCGGAAAGTCTGAAGAGAAGACTCAAAACGGAATTTGGGTTGGAAAACGTCGCCTCGCATCACCACCTGGTTTCGAAGGAAGAGAGGGAGGAGATAGAAGAGGCAGCCCGGAGGGGAGGGGTCAAGGTCCTGATAAGCCCCAGGACGCTCTCCCAAGGGCTGGACATAGGGACGGTGGTGAGGGTAGTCCACTTAGGCATGCCTGAGAGCGTTCGCGAATTCAAACAGAGGGAGGGCAGGAAGGGCAGGAGGGAGGAGCTGGGGTGGACGGAAACTGTGATCTTCCCCATGTACAGATGGGATAAGGAGCTCCTCCTTAGGGGCGTGGAGGCCGTGGGGCAATGGCTCCAACTTCCCTTGGAGGTCGCCCTCGTCAACCCGAAGAACAAGTACTCCATACTCTTCGAGGGCCTCTACAAGTTCGTCCATCCGAGGCTCCGGGATCAGCTAGATCAGGAGGAGATAGATCTCCTCAAGGAGTTAGGGCTCATTTCCCCATCGGGTCTCACTCAACGTGGGAAGAGGGTTTGGGACAACCTCAACTTCTATGAGTTCGGCCCACCCTACGGGTTTAAGCGGGCGCTGAGGGAGGACGGCAATCTACGATACCTGGAGGACATAGGACATTGCGACCTGGTCGAGAGGTTCCAGCCGGGATCCATAGACTACAGCAACGATTCAGTGGTGGTCGACTTCCTCAGGAGGGGGAGGGTCATAACGGGAATCGTAGAGGAACCCCTCAACTACTCCACGATATACTCATTTGATCCGCTAGCCTTCGTGATAGAGGAGTATGAGAGGACTAAGATGGAGTGGGGGGAGAGGGCGGATCTGATAGACGATTACTACAGGGGAAGGGTCGGGAGTGAGGTAGTGTGCGTGGTGGATCCCCCCACCGACGGGTTCGGGCTAAAGACGAAGATCCCCAACAGGGTCTACTGGAGGGTGACCTCCTCCAAGGTGAGGCCCGTTCCCCTAGACGGTAAGACCCTGTTCATAAGGGAGAGCAGGTCCCTTCCGGTCATAGGACCCACCGGAGGTGTGTATAGGGATTACACCTACGGGCTATCGATCGAGCTCGACCCTAGTGAGGACCTGACCTGGCTGAGGATAGGTCTAGCGACGCTCGTGCTGGTCATGAGGGTCTCGAGGGGGATACCTATAGATGCGATAGCCTACGAGGTAACGAACATCGGGGATAAGAAGATCATGCTTCTCCATGAACCTGAATCAGCTGGTCTTCTTGAGCAGTTAGATTGGTCAGCGGTGCTCAAGGACGTAGAAAACTTCCAGTCGGACGACCTGTCTGAAGTGTTGATGATGCTGATAGACGATCAGGCCCATTACGAGCTAGTGGTCTCAGGGTTGAGATGGGATCTGGCCAAGAAGTTCGCCAAGAGAGCAGTTAGCTATCTCCTGTTGAAGCAGAGAATACCTGTGATCCTAGAGGGAAGGGAGTTCCTCGTTCCAAAGCCGTCTAGGGCCCACAAGATCCTGACAATGGATGCTGTGGTTATGCCCCTCTCCGATGCAGTGACCCTCGGGGTGATAGCCGCGTTTGACGGTGAGGACGTGGGTATCCAGACGATAGCCAAGGAGTTCTTTGAAGGGCAGAGCTACGATCTATCTGGGTTGGAGAAAGCCGTTAACGAGGGTTTCGTACTGGTATGCTGGGACTTCGCTTCTCTCACTAGGGACCTCACCATGCTGGGGCAGAAGACCCTGGTCTACGTGCTCCAAGGACTGAGATCCGAGGGGAAGGTGGTTGAGCTGAGACCGTTGGTGGAGGACTTCCTAGGGGTCTCGCCCGTCTCTCTGGAAGAGGTAGCGAAGAGGATGTGGGGAATAAAGCGCTCCCTGAAAGATGCTTTGGTTGAGATCAAGAGGTCCGTGAGTAAAATTGAGGAGAGGAGCGAGGCCGACTGGAGGAGATACACCAAGTACTTGAGGGAGAAGGTCAGAGAAATAGTGGAGGATAGAGTGAGGTCTCTATACCTCACCTACTTGGCGCTGAGCGGTCAGTAGACGGGGACCATCCCGTCTATGAGCCTGTTGACGAACTCCCCTATGTTATCGAGTTCCGACGTTATGATCTCCTCTATCTGTCCCTTTATGTCCTCGAAGTTCGCCTCGGTGTACACCTCCGCCGCGGCCAGCGCTGGCTCATTTATCGGCTTTCCTATCCTGCTCAGCAGCCAGACGTAAACCTCCTGAACTTCCTCCACTTCCTCAACTATCTTCCTAGCTATTTCGTGGGTGTACGCATTGTATATCTTACCCACATGACTAACGGGGTTCTTCCCGGCAGCTGCCTCCGAACTCCTAGGTCTCATCAGGGGGATGACCCCGTTGACCCCGTTCCCCCTGCCGACCTGACCCGAGTCGCCTCCCTCGGCTGAAGTGCCTAGGACGGTCAGATACACACCGTGTACTCCCCTGCCCTCCACATCCAGCGTGTTGATATGGACATCGATCCCATCGAAGTCGTTCGCGAACCTCTCTCTTAAGAAGGAATTGACCCTGTCCAAGACCTCCTGCTTGCTCCTGAAGTACTCAGACTCGCTGGAGACGAACCTGTCCACGAAAGCGAGCGCTATTGTCAGGTCCAAGTGGTTGTTGTGCCGGCTCCCCATGACCTTTATATCCTCACCGGTCTCCTCGAATTCCTTCTTGAACTCTGGGGAGTTCAGGTATTTCTCCAGCTCTAAGACCACCCTCTCAGTTCTGGAGAGCGGAGCGTAACCCACCGCCGCGGATGTATCGTTGGCGCCCATTATCTTGGAGCCCCTCCTAAATATGTCCGTCAGCTCAGCGCTCCCCTGCTTCAGCTCTATCTGGTAACGGACATGCTCGTCGGGATCGACGAACCGGAGGTTCTCCCTTATCCAGCTCTTGGCTGCGTTCACGACGACCTTCTCCAAGTCTATGGACTCTCCCGCGTAGGAGACGGTGGCCCTGTCACCGAAGACGATCAGCATGGGTTCTATTACCTTGCCTCCACCAAACTGCGGCTCAGTAACGCCAGCAGCTAGTAGCGACTTATCCGCATTGTAGTGAAGGATGCCGCCGAACTTCCTGAGATACTCCTTATTTAGCTCCAAAGCTACTCGCTCCATTATTCCGTCAGTGATCGTATCTGGATGGCCTTTGCCCTTTCTCTCAACAATCTCAATAGGTTGCCTGTCCATGGGGAGCTTGTTACATTTGGAGACCTTCAGCATGAAATCACCTACTAAGGGCCGGATAAGAAATTGATAAATCTTCCATCAGCCACGTTACCAAAAAAGCCGCCCGCAGAGAGGAGGAGTGGAAGGGTAGGTCCACCCCGAGAGGGGATCTAAGGTCCGATCCTCCTCCCCGGGATCATCCTCTCACCCCCCCCATTCCTCCTCCACGATAATTAACCCGGAGGTTGTATTTAAGATTTTCTATTCGTCCCGTTAATTTGATAAAATAGATATTGGATTCTAACGTGAAGTTAGTTTATAATAAGGGCAATCGCATATTAAATAAAATTATTTTAAAAAGGTAGGATGTTCATCATTTCACCTTCCACTCAGCTCCTTTCCCTCGAAAAAGTCAGGTAAAGCTTATAGTTATGTGGAGAGGACTTGGAGCGTTCGATTATGACGCTCCTAATAGTGACCACGACGGGACTCTGTAATCTGAAGTGCTCCTACTGCGGGGGCAGCTTCCCTCCCCATCTCGTACCTCCAAAGGAGCAGTACGAGCTGGAGGATCTGGTGGCCCTAGTCAGGAGCTTAGATGCGGATGTCGCTTTTTACGGCGGAGAACCCCTGCTCAATCCCAAACTGATCGAGAATGTCATGGACGCCTTGGGGCCTGGGAGGCGTTACATAATTCAAACCAACGGGACGCTCTTCGATAACCTACCGGAGGATTATTGGTTGAGATTCGACGCCATACTCCTCTCCATAGACGGCAGAAGAGAAGTCAACGACCACTACAGGGGCAAGGGGAACTACGATACCGTGTTGAAAACGGCCAGGCGCCTGAGGGAGCTCGGGTACGGCGGAGACCTGATAGCAAGGATGGCTGTCTGGGATCGCAGCGACATATTCGAGGAGGTAACCCATTTGCTCGAGCTGGGTTTGTTCGACCATGTTCACTGGCAATTGAATGTGATATGGACCGAGCCGTGGGACTTCAGGAAATGGGCTGAGAGCTCATATCTTCCCGGGATAAGGAGGTTGGTCTCCCTGTGGGTCGAGAGGATGAGGCAGGGAGAGGTTCTCGGAATAGTCCCGTTTCTGGGGATAGCCAAGGTGGCCCTCTTCGGTGAGTGGAGGAGTCCTCCATGTGGCGCGGGGTCTGAGACCTTCACTCTCCTCCCGGATGGAAGAATAGTGGCCTGTCCCATCGCCGTGGACTCAGAGTGGGCAGTTGTGGGCGATGTGAAGAGCGGCGTCCTGAGGAAGGTCACCATAGGAGAGCCCTGCACGAGCTGCAGCCACTTCAGGTATTGTGGAGGGAGATGCCTCTACACCTACATGGAGAGATATTGGGGCGAGGAGGGTTTCAAGGACGTGTGCTCCGTTACCAAAGCGACTATAGATGAGGTCTTGTCGAGAGCGGGTGAAATAAGGTCACTCATGGAGGAGGGCGTGGTGAAGCGGGAGGAGATATATTATCCTCCCTACGATAACACCACGGAGATAATCCCGTAAGGTGATCGCTTGAACTGGGATGATCTTTTGGTCGAGGCCTTCTCGAATAGGATCAGGGTGGGGATCCTCAGGCTCCTGTCCTCGTCGGCGGGAGGAATGAACATAAGTAGGATAGCTAGAACGCTCAATATATCGTACAGTTCAGCCGAGAGGAACTTAGAAGCCTTGAAGTTGGCGGGGATACTGGAGGAGGTCAGGCTAGGCAGGGTCAGGATATATAGGCTGTCGGGGAGGAAGGAGGTCAGAGCCATACTGAGGTGTCTGGTGCCCCATGAGCTGGAAGGCTTTCGAGAAGATAGCTGAGCGATACGACAAGTGGTACGAGGAGAATAAGGATATCTACTTGGCCGAACTCTCCTGTTTGGAGAGTCTGCTCAGGAAGGACGGCCCGTGCTTGGAGATAGGTGTCGGGACTGGGAGGTTCGCTGGTCCTCTCGGAGTGGAGGTGGGGTTGGACGCCGCCTACTCTCCCCTGTTAATGGCAAAGAGGAGGGGCTTGGAGGTCGTCCAAGGTAAGGCGGAATCGCTCCCCTTCAGGGATTCATCGTTCTCATGCGTCATTCTAGTGGTCACCCTCTGCTTCCTAGAGAATAGAGATGCGGCCATCAAAGAGATCGCTAGGGTCCTTAAGAGGAGGGGCCGCCTCTACGTATGTGTGATCCCCTCGGACTCGCCTCTGGGGAGACGGTACTCTGAGAGGGGGAGATCTGAATCCATTTATTCTTACGCGAGGTTTCTCAGCAGAGAGGAACTCCTCTCCCTCCTCAGAGAGGGCGGCTTCCTCCCCATGGGTGAATGCCACACCTTAATAGAAGAGGGGGTCCCGAACTTCTTATGTCTGGAGGCTATTTACCCGGGAGGTTAGATCCTGAGAACACCTTTCTGCTGGTTATAGATATGCAAGAGCCTTTCTCCAAGGTAATAAGGGAATTTGATTCTATAGTAGGCGCCATAACCTTGCTGGCCAAGGTATCTGGGCTCCTAGGCATTCCGGTGGTGGGGACAGAGCAGGTCCCCGAGAAACTGGGCAGGACTGTCCAAGATGTGGATGAGCTGCTAGGCGAGAAGATGGAGAAGTCTTCCTTCGATGCATTCAGGGATGAGAGGATTAAGGAGAAGCTGCTCGGATTGGGGAGGAAAAAGGTCCTGCTGACTGGGATAGAAACCCACATATGCGTGCTCCAGACCGCGCTGAGCGCTGCCGCCCACGGTCTGGAGGTGCACTTGGTCAGCGATGCCACTGGGTCGACATTTCCCGAGGATAAGGAGGTAACGCTGGCAAGATTGCTTCAGGAGGGAATTTACGTAACGACCTCGGAGTCAGTCGTGTACGAGCTTCTAGGCAGCTCGGAGCATCCAAAATTCAGGAAAGTGGTATCTTTGGTGAAGGAGTACAGGGGAAGGAGATCAAAAGGAAAAACGAAAGATCAATAGAGGTATCAGGAGGTTGGCCAGGGTCTCTTTCTCCTTCTCGCTGCATTAGACCCATTTCTGGGTCTTTTTCTGGTTGATTTCTTTACCATCACCCTACGAGATCTCCTAACTTTCTCCCTAGATCTCTCGACGAAGGCGTTGCTCTTGGACTCCCTGTAAGCCAGGTAACCGGCTCCTAGCACTATTAGAGTTCCCAGACCTGCGGCGACCTCCAAGTTACCGAAGCTGGAGCCCGCCCATGAAGCCGAGCTGACCTTCTCTGGGATTAAAGCAACGATCCTTTTTGAGATCCAAGGGGACCAGGCGCCCTTGTCGTCCTTGACCCTGAACTTCACGGTGTAGTTGCCGCTAGAGGTGTAGGTGTGATTGATGAACTTGTGAGGAATGGAATTCCCCTCCAACTCCCCACCGACCTTCTTCCCATCGCCGAAATCCCACTCAAATGCGACCACTTGACCGTCGGGATCGATGCCCATGCCCTGGAACAGGAAGGTAATGTTGTCCCTAGTTCTCACCTCGACTATAGATGCCTGAGGCGGTTTATTCCCCTTTACTGCCACGCTAACCGTGTAATATGGAGAAGAGGCACCCTTAGGATCTACTGCTCTCACTTTAACCGTATAGGCCCCTTCCTTCTTGTAGATATGGGTCATCTGCGGACCCCCATTCTTTACTGTACCGTCGCCGAAGTTCCACTGGAAGGTGAGCCTACCTCCCTCTGGGTCAGAGGCGGTGGCCCTGAAGGTCACTGGAACTCCGACGGAGGGCTCCGCTGGGGTAAATTTGACTGCAGTTATAACGGGAGGTCTATTCTTCGGTTTTGGTTTGGTCTGGGAGTGAATGTAGATCTCTTCAATGACTGGATCGGAGTAGGCACCTTTATCGTCCTTCAC
The DNA here is from genome assembly GCA_027061785.1 of Thermoproteota archaeon. Taxonomy (GTDB): domain Archaea; phylum Korarchaeota; class Korarchaeia; order Korarchaeales; family Korarchaeaceae; genus Korarchaeum. The sequence continues at coordinate 9,789 of JAMOVA010000010.1, read as the reverse complement.
CTTCACCTTGACTATGTACGTTCCCTCCTTGGAGTATGAGTGAGTCACTCTAGTGAGGTTAGCACCCTTAGCTTTCTTCCCATCGCCGAAGTCCCAGTAATACTCTACCACATGTCCATCTGGGTCTATCCCCTCCACTTCGAATACGATCTTCTCACCAGGTTGAGCTGGATTGGGTGTTACCTTCTTGAGTTTGACTATGGGCTTGTAGTTGGACTTCTTGATGGTGACCAGTTTTGTCTTGACATTGGACTCCTTGAGCCAGTCATCAATCACCTGGAGCTTAACGGTGTAACTCCTGTAATCGTTGTAGGTGTGTTTCACCACCATTTTATAGGTTGAGTCACCTATCTTAGACCATCCACCAGTCTTCTTTACAACGGTTCCATCGCCGAAATCCCAGATCCACTCCCTTAAGCCACTATCCGGATCCTCCACTACACCTATTAGCTCCACTGTTTTCCCGGTGATCCTGTAGACTGTTATTTCCACTACCTTAGGCGCCACATCAGTGGAGGAGTCCACGGCTGGGCATCCTGTATCAGCCGAAACGGCCACCGTCATTAATGTAAGCACTAGCAGAGCCGAGATAAGTGCTATTTTCGTTGCTCTCATCAGGTGATCCCTCTGGTAGCCCTAAATAAAGGTTGATGCGGATGAGTTTCTGATTAACCTGTGAAACCGTTTCATTCGTAATAATACCCTATTATAGAGATAATACTTTCAAAGGATGATGAAATCCTCTTATAATATATGGATTTTTAACAAAAAAGATGGGGATTTACCCCCTGAGCCTCATAACCTCTCATCTAGGGGTATGTACTTGGCCTCCATTGGACCAACATAAAGAGCTCTTGGCCTTATCAGGACATTCTCCTCCCAGTATTCGAACACATGCCCTATCCACCCGGAGGTTCTGGAGATAGCGAATATGGGAGTGAACATATCGGTGGGGATCCCTAGCATGTGGTACACCTGCCCGGAATAGAAGTCCACGTTCGGGAATATGCCCTTCTTCCCGAGGAGCTCGATCATCACCTTCTCCACTTCCAAGGCGGTATTGAATAGGTTCTCCTGACCCGTTTCCTTTGCAAGCATCTCCGCATACTTCTTGAGTATCCTAGCCCTTGGATCGTACGCCTTGTATACTCTGTGTCCGAATCCCATTATCCTCTCCTTCCTCTCGAGTTTGGCCTTCACGTACTCTCTGGCTCTCTCGGGAGATCCTATCTCCATCAGCATCTTCAGCGCCTGCTCATTGGCACCCCCGTGAAGCGGGCCCTTCAAAGTCGATATGCCCGTCACTACTGCCGAGTACAGGTCTGACAGAGTGGATGCCGTAACCAGGCATGCGAAGGTCGAGGCATTGAATCCGTGATCGGCGTGTAGTATGAGAGCCACGTCCATTAGCTTAGCCTCTATCTCCTTGGGCTCCCTACCCCACATCATATAAAGGAAGTTTGCTGCATGGCTGAGATCCGTCCTCGGATGCACTAGTTCCTTACCTTCCCTCATCCTATGGAAGTAGGCCATTATGGTCGGCATCTTAGAGAGTATCCTTATGGCTATCCTCAGATTCTCCGCCCTCTTCTCATGGATGTGCTGTCCCCATATGTTGGGCAGGTCAGGATCGAAGGGGCCTAGGGCAGCTACCCCGGTCTTCAGGACATCCATAGGATGTGAGCTTTTGGGAAGCTTCCTGAGGATGTCTACGACCTCTTCCGGTATTTCCCTCTCCTTAGACAGGTTCTCCTTGAATTCCTCCAGCTCTTTCCTGTTAGGCAGTTTACCGAACCATAGCAAGTAAGTGACCTCTTCGAACGACGAGTGTTCAGCTAGGTCCTCAATGGAGTATCCCCTATAGATGAGCCTCCCTCTCTCACCGTCTATATAGCTGAGAGCAGTCTTAGCGACATAGATGCCCTTAAGACCGATGTACACAGGAGGAACCTCCGATGCCAAGTAGCACCACCACTAGTGGGAGTAGCCCGTTTTCTTTTAATCATATACATGAATGAGATTGGAAATAAAGGATCCCAAAAAACTAGGGGAAAACTTCCTCGATGGAGAGGGAGTTCATTGAGCTTCGATCAGCTGTTCTTCTATCCTATCTACTATTTCCTTGAATGCTTTGGACACTATATTCTCGGGATCGGCCAGCACTATGGGTAGTCCCCTGTCCATGAATTCAACTACCTTGGGATCAATGGGTATCTCTCCCAAGAAGGGTACGTTCTCCTCCTCGGCCAGCTTCCTCCCACCACCTTCACCGAATATCCTCACCTTCTCGCCACCGGGGCATACAAAGTAGCTCATGTTTTCTACTATGCCTAGGGGCTTGTATTCCATCTTCCTTACCATGTGGAGGGCCCTCCTCACATCCATTAGGGCAACCTCCTGGGGAGTGGTTACTAGGACGACTCCATGAAGGGGGATGAGCTGCATAACGCTGAGTGGCTCGTCTCCCGTACCAGGTGGGAGGTCCACCACCAGATAATCGAGATCTCCCCAGTTAACGTTTTCCACGAACTCTTGAATGGCCTTCGCTTTAAGGGGCCCCCTCCATATGACGGGGTCTCCATCCCTGACCATCAACCCCAAGGACATGACCTTCATCTTTAGAGGTCCCTCGGCGGGAATGATCCCCTCATTTGTAGCGTAGATGGGGACATCTATGAGACCCAGTGCCTTGGGGACATTAGGCCCGGTGAGGTCTGTATCCAGTATGCCGACGGAATATCCCCTCTTAGCCAGCTCCGCAGCTATATTAACGGACACAGTGGTCTTACCAACGCCTCCCTTTCCGCTCATGACGGCTATCCTTCTCTTTATCCTCTTGACATTCTCAGGTGGTTGCGGGATACCAGCGGCCCTAGGGGGGGTGAAGTGCGCCTTGATGCCGCTCATGATCGATCGATGCGACCTACCTTAGACTCGGGTAAAAAAGTTACCTTAAGTAAACTCTGGCCGGGATGTAAGGGAGCACATCTCTTCCCCTTCTCCTGAGACCGAAGGATATAAGCTGGCCGTGTTTCAAAGGATAATCCAGCACTTTGATCCACTCGTTACCCTCATAGACCCATACCCCACCTGGAGCTCCTCTATCACTTATCCAGTACTCATTACCGACTCTAACTATCTCTATCCACCCCCTAGGCGGACCCGGAGGTAAGGTCCTCCGTGATCCTATCTCTTGTAGGTTGATGTCTGCTCTCCCAGTTCCTCCTTGCCTCTTCACCCTTCCTATCGTCATCTTGTCCTTAAGGGGTACTGTCTTCCCTTGGACAACTATTCTGGGTCCAGATTCGAGGGGAAGTCTCATCCCCATGAGGGCAAGCGACATATCTCTCGCGCTGCTAAATCTCCTCTTGGGATCCGGCTCTAGTGCCTTTGCTAGAACGTATCTGAGGTGATCTGAGAGACTTCTCGGGAGATCTTCTGGTCTTAGAGGTTCTCTAGGATCAATTCCGTACACAAGAAAGAGGATCAGAACTCCGACCGAGTATATATCAGCTTCTGGTGAGACCTCTCCCTTTAGAAATTCGGGAGCACTCCATCCAGGAGTTCCCGCCACTGATCTCTTGCCCACAGCCCTAGCTACGCCTAAATCTATGAGGACCGGATGTAGGGATCTCGGGAGGATTATGTTATCGGGTTTCACATCTCCGTGAACCACGCCCAGTGAGTGTATTCTCTCCAATGCGGAGAGAATACCCAGCGATATTCTTATCGCGTCGTTCTGTGTGGCCCTTCTGCTTCTGTATGCCTCCCCTATCGTGGGACCAGGGACGTACTCCTCCACCAGAGCGGGCACCTTATCGATCCACTCGATGAACGCGACTATATGCTCGTGGGGGGAGGGGGTTGATAACTCCCTCAGGATGGAGGCCTCCTCCTTTAGTAGGATCTTGGACATCTCATCGTCTTTCGGCAGTTTTATGACGACCAGTTCTCCGCTAGCTCTGGCTAGGAGGATGTCGGCGAAGCCTCCCTTTCCCAGTCTCTTTATCACGTGATAGGAGCCGAGAGATCCTTGGATCTTCATAGGGATGGGACACCTAGGTCCTCAGGTTCGCTCGAGATGAACCTCAACCGGACAACTTCGGCCACATCTATCACTGAGCCGTTGGTTAGTCTGACGGATTCTCCCCTAGCGAGCTTCCTGCCGTTGACCCAAGTGCCATTCAAGCTGCCAAGATCCCTTATGAAGTACCCCTGTGAAGTCCCCCTTATCTCGAAATGCCTCCTAGAGATGTAGTCGAGGTCCTCATCTGGGACGAAACCAGCGAAATCTCTTCTTCCGAAGGTCCTTATTCCCGGACCCAGCCTAGCGACGAAGCCGTTGGGTCCCACTAGCTGTGCACCAACCTCTTTGCGCCTAGGAGGTGGTGCTGGAGCTTCCACCCATTCCTCCGCAGGTTCATACCTGTAGGGCGTTTCCATTTCCTCGTAGGCCGGCCTTTCCCTCGGTCTTCTCGCCTTCTTAAGGGGTCTCGGCCTCCTGTGCTCGACCAGTTCCTCGTACTCCTCCTCGATTTCTTCCTCCTCTACCACTTCTATCTCAGCATGAATCAGCTTATTTGTGGTGATCGTCAGGAGGATAAGTCCCAACACCGTTAAGCCTAGCGATAGGGCAATGATATTGGAGAATGAGGTCAAGGGTCCTATCAAGAGGAGTGCAGCCCCTACCTTGAGGTTGCTAATCCCTAAGATAGAACCTAACTTATAGAAGGCATAGACTATCGACAGAAAGACCGCTAGACCAGCTAAGCCGGATAACATGAGCAGGGGAGATGCAGCTAAGATCGTAGAGAGAGCTCCAGCCGGGTTTTTCCACATGTCCTGAATGGAAGAATACATCATTCCGATGGAGATCAAGAGGAGGACGAAAGCTGCTATGGTACCGTACTTTATTATCCGACTAACCGTGCAGAACAGCTCATCAAGCCCGTAGCACATCTCTACCCAGCCTTTGTACATGAGGAGTAGTGAGACTAGGCTCAGGATACTTGCTATGGTTCCTGCCGCTGCCACCGTGGACAGAGCAACCATGAGTTGTTCGAACCCTAGAGATCCTAGGTCCGCAACTCCCACCATTCCTAAGGATATCAGAGGAATTATGACGGCTATTAGGGATAGGAGAAGAGCATTTCTTAGCAGCTTGAAACCTGTGGAGAGGTCTTCCATGGGAGATCGGGAGGTATGGAATCATTAAGTAAAAAAGCATTTAGTCTGGCGCCGGGTGCTGCAGGCTTGAAAGTGGACGTGGCGCTAATTCATGCACCTAGCGTCTATGACTTCAGAGATCGCTACCTCTACGCTACTGTCATAAGCGAGGTGGTGCCCTCCCTCTTCGTATTCGACATGATTCCCTACGGCTTCCTCACGCTCGCTACCTACCTGACTAGGAGGGGATACAAGGTCGGGATATTCAACCTAGCATCCAAGATGTTGAGGGACAGGGAGTTCGATGTTGAAGGGTTCCTGAGGGACTTGGAGGCTGAAGTCTATGGAATAGATCTACACTGGCTTGTCCACGCGCATGGAGCCTTGGAGATAGCGGAGATCTTGAAGAGATACCATCCGGACAGCAAGGTCGTGCTGGGCGGTCTATCCTCCACATTCTTCAGAAGGGAGATCATGACCAACTACGACTTCATCGATGCCATTCTGCTAGGAGACAGTACTGAGGTGCCTTTCCTCAAGTTCTTGGAGGAGGGTCCCTCGAGGGCACCTAACGTGATATGGAGGGAGAACGGGAGAATTAAGGAGAATGAGATCAGCTGGATCCCCAATAACTTGGACGAATTCATCATAGACCACCGAGTCTTGGTGAAGAACCTGATGAGGTGCAGGGACCTCTCGCTGGGCGTCCCCTTCTGTTCCTTCATAGAGGCGCCCATCGCGGGAGTCATCACCGTCAAGGGATGCTCGTTCGATTGTGTGACATGCGGTGGCTCCAAATTCTCCTACTCCAGCTTCTTTCGGAGGAACAGACTGGCATTGAAGTCACCTCAGGCAATAGCCGATGAAGTGGAGGGAATAGCAGGTCTTTCCTCCATGCCGATATTCTTCGTCGGGGATCTCAGGTATGGAGATAGAGTCGAGGAGGTATCCAAGCTCCTCAGGGAGTTGGATCTGGAAAACGAGTTGATATTCGAGTTTTTCTCTCCCCCGTCGAGGAAAGTGCTGGAGCAGTTGAGGAGGACTTCTCACAAGGTTTACCTCCAGATATCGCCTGAAAGTCCTTTAGAGGAGGTTAGAAGGGCTTTTGGAAGGCCTTACGGTAACGAGCAACTGGAAAAGATGGTCAGACATGTGGAGGAGCTGAAATTCGAGAGGTTGGATCTGTACTTCATGATGGGTCTCCCGAAGCAGACCCCGGATCAGGCCCACCTAGTGGCCTCTTACTTCCTCAAACTGAGGGAGATCTCAAGCAGGGTGGATGCATTTGTCTCACCTCTAGCACCCTTTGTCGATCCTGGGAGTAGGGCCTTCGTTAGTCCAGAGATGTACGGGTATGAGATCCTTTTCAGGGACCTAGAGAGTTACCGAAGGGCTCTGACCTCCTACCACTGGAAGTACTCACTAAACTACAGGACGGTCTGGATGGATCGACAGGATGTAGTATCTTCGTCCTTAACTGCATACGAGGAATTGAACAAGGCCAAACTCGAGACGGGGCTCATAGATGAGAGGGCATATGAATTGGCCAAGAGGAGGGTGCAGCTGGACAGGGAGGTCCTGAAGTACGTCGAGATGGGGCTCCCGCTGGACAGGGTGAAAGAATCCATCGAGGAGCTGGCGATAAAGCTGGATGCCGAGGTGAAGAAATCCCTCTCACTCTATCCCACTAGGGACCTCGCTCACTGCATCAAGAACCCGTTGTTAAGGGGGGTTGTGAGTTTCCTAGCTCGTTGAAGCTATACAAACCTCTCCACCACTTCCTCAGGGATCGAACAGCACGCATGGACTATATCAAGGCCCAAGCTAGGGTGAGGATTCGCTATCCTATCCACTAGACCATTTAAAGCGCTGTCCAGCCTCTTCTTCATCCAAGGTGGCCTCATGCACCCGAGGCTCACCTTCGAGTATCTGCTGAGTAAGCGAACCACCTCGATCACTCTGATCGGCGAGGGAGGATCGTGATCCTCGAATGGGGTGCCGGGGGTGGGTATGAAAACCAACACAACGGATCTCCTTATTCCGAGCTCCCTGATTACGTTAGCTGCCTCCTCGAACCAATTCTCCCGGGAGCCAGGCAATCCCACGGTGATGTGGGGAACTACCTCTATGGACGATTCGATCAGAAGTTCCATGCCCCTCACGAAGTCATCAGGTGTGAGTGTGAGCGACTTGGCTGTCTTTATTGCCCCTTCATCCAAGATCAACTCGTAATCGGCCAAGTCCACTCGAGCCGTGGAGAGCAGCTTGGCCTCCTCTTTACCGACTACTCCCGTGTGAACGCTGATGAAGAATCCCATCTCCTTAAGTTCTCGGATCGCCGACACGAACGGTCTCATCGGCAGTTTTCCATCAGGTCCCAGGCCACCGCTTATCAGGATACCTTCAACCCCCTTCTTCCTCAGCTTGTGACCCAGTCGGACCAAGTCATCTGGGGAAATAGCTGGCGTCATCCCCTTAAGCCACTTTCCGCGGCACATCGGGCAGTTCAGGGGACAGTAGTGCCCCGTTATGCTTACCTCAGCGAACTTTCCCGTGGGAGTGAACCCTAAGGTCTTCAACGGCAGCCATCACCTCTCCCCTAACATTCTCCCAGTTCTCCCTCAGCAGGTCCATGCTCGGGAAGTTGTATATGGGGCCTTTAGGGCTCTCGTTATAGAAGGGCCTGTTGCAGGAGGGACATCCACTGGTCAAGAAGGCCTCCTTGTATTCGTCAGGATCGTACGACCCTATCTCCTCAACGGGGATCCCCTCGCTCAGGAAATATCGCATCACTTGAAGCTGCCTGTAATAACTGATATCCGGCTTAGGGTGGGATTCCATTGGTGTACCAGGCACAGGGGTGAATGAGAAGAGGGCCACCTCGGCCCCCATTCCGTAGAGAGAGGACATGATGTGAATGGCCTCATCGAGGGACTCTCCCATACCAGCTATCAGGTGGACATGTACCCTCCCCCTGCCGAACACGTCAACTGCTTTCCCGATGAACTTGAGGTATGAATCCCAAGATCCTGGCTTATTTACCCTGTGGAATACCCTAGGAGACATGGCATCGAGTCCTATCCCTATCCTCTCGGCGTACCTCCTCAGGCGTTGCAATATATCTCGATGCACCGGGTTTATGGAGATGGAGACTGGACCTCGGAAGAGCGATGCTAAGCTCTCTATCTCGGATGGAAATCCCTTTCTGAGGGTTGATTGGATGCATACCCTCTCGAAGAGCTCTTGACCCCTGACCACTCTCTCCACGTCAACCAGCGGCCACCTCAGTCTGGCTAACTTGGCTTCTTCAATCCATTGAGGGCAGAAGGCGCACCTACCCAAGCACCCGCCCGGGAGCAGTAGATAAGCCGTCCTAGGAGCTGCGGCCATCTTCATGTGAAGGAGCCCAAGCTTCACCAGAGTCCCTACTGAAGCCCTTACGGTGCCGGAATTCCTCGCCAAACCGGTGTGGAGCCACACGGGATTCGTAGGCATTAAAACCTTTTAATTTTCAGCTGCCGTGAATCCCGGTGATCGAATGAAGGGTGGTTGGACTGGCAAGATACTCAGGGTGGACCTCACCCGGGGAAAGACCGTGGTACAGGATCTGGACCCTAAAGTTGCTGTAGATTTCCTCGGTGGAAGGGGTCTAGCCATAAAGACGCTTTGGGAGGAGCTTCCACCTGGCGTTGATCCCCTCTCCCCAGATAACCTGCTCATATTTGCCACCGGGCCCCTCACCGGATTAACGCTCCCGAGCAGCGGGAAGATGGTCATAGCTGCCAAGTCTCCCCTCACGGGCGGCTACGGGGACGGTAATATAGGCACTAAGGCCTCCGTCCAGTTGAAGAAGGCTGGTTATGACGCGGTTATTGTCTCCGGGAAGGCTGAGGAGCCATCCATGATAGTGATAGAGGATGACAAGGTGGAGATAAAGCCGGCCAAGGACCTGTGGGGACTGGACACCTACAAGGCTCAGGACGAGTTGGAGTCCCAGTACGGTAAGAATGCGGGGATCCTAGTGATCGGGCCGGCTGGAGAGAACCTGGTCAAGATATCCGTGGTGACCTCGGAGAAGGGAAGGGCTGGCGGAAGGCCCGGAATGGGTGCGGTCATGGGGTCAAAGAACCTGAAAGCCTTGGTAGTGAGGGGGAGTAAGGAGATACCTCTCGATAATCCGAAGGAGGTCCTCAGGCTGGGAGCCGAGGCTTACAAGGATGTGAAGTCCAAGGACAACTACGATTTCTGGGTCCGGCAGGGAACCATGTTCACCGTGGAATGGGCCAACGAGAACAGCGCGCTCCCTACCTATAACTTCAGCGAGGGAGTGTTCGATGGGTTCGATAAGATAGGCGGCAACGCCATGGAGAAGATATACAAGGTCGCCCAGAAGGGCTGTCCCAACTGCAACATGCCCTGCGGTAACATAACGGAGATAAAGGAAGGGCCGTATCAGGGAAGGAGGACCGAGGTGGACTACGAGAACATAGCCATGAACGGTTCTAACTTGGGAATCGACAACATGAGCTGGGTGATGACCCTAAACCTCTTCTCCGACGAGACCGGCTTGGACGCCATAAGCATGGGATCTGCCCTGGCGTTCGCAACCGAGGCGGTTCAGAG
>JAMOVA010000009.1 GCA_027061785.1 Thermoproteota archaeon | reverse complement strand
TAACAGGGAATGCAAGTTCATAAGGAGCTCCGTAAGGGAAAATTGAAAAGGATTAGTTTCGGATCTCGTAGATCCGATGACACGCGATGGGATTGCTGAGTTATCCTCCCCTCAGCCTTAAGACCATGGTGCGTTTTGTGAACCATTAATGGTAAACTTTAATTCTTCTAACCACCTATTTATTACCACATATGGGAATAGACGAGGCCTCCCTCTTCCTTATATGGCTCTCCCTCAGGAGACCCCTAACTCCCTCTAGGGCGGCTATTGAGGCATCGTTACCCAAGACAACCGTTTATAGAAAGTTAAGGGAGCTCGAGGATAGGGGATGGCTCAGGAGGGAGGGAAATACCTACGTCCCGACTGACAGGGCCGAGATTCTAGGTAGAATGGAGGCCAAGGATGTACTGGGAGTCTTCCACATAGAGAAACTGTTCGAGAGGGCCGTGCGTCTCCAGACCGGTAGCTGGAGGAGGTCCATGGAACTCCTCAAGGAGAAGAGCAGGGGTGATGATTACGTAGTGTGCTACGAAACGGCTGCCTATATCAGGACCGGATTTCAGACTCCATCCGCGGCATTCGCCTATGTAAGAGAGTCCGATATGGAGAGATGGGCTTCCCTGGGGAGGAAAGCCCTCAAGATGGCCGATCTCGTCCTCATACCCGTCAGGGAACTACCGGCTAGTGAAGTCATAGCTGGCTGGCCGGTTGTAACGGAAGAGAGGTTGAAGTTAGAGCTCATCACCTGGTTAGGGAGGGGGGTGCTGGATCTGGCGGCACTCGGTGGGAAAATCCCCACAGTTGTGGAGGAGATGACTGATGTCCTCTATTGAGGATTTCTTGTCCGTGGCAGAGGAGAGAAAGGTCAGATACGCGCTACTTGGGGCCCTAGCGGTATCGGCCATTAGGCCTTTCAGGACCACCCATGATGTGGATGTGGCTGTACACCCGGCGGATCTCTGGAAGCTCAAACAGGGATTGTCGAACTTGGGCTACGTGTTACTTGAGAACCCCCGCCTCGGAAAGCTCGAATTCAAGCACAGGGTGAAGGGGGACATAGACGTGTATGTGGAGAAGATTTCCGGGTTGAGCGTGAAGCAGCTCCTCGAGAGGGCTGTGGAGGCGGAGATCGACGGGAGGAGGGTGAGAGTCATATCTCCCGAGGATGCGCTCCTGCTCAAGGCTCTAGCTGGCAGAGAGAGGGACCTCGCCGACATAGCAGTCATACTCATGGAGGTGGGAGACAGAATCGACTGGGAATACGTGAAAACGATGGGTGGTGAGCTCGGTCTCGACCTGAAGAACATTCTGAGGAGGAGCATCGAGAGGCTGCCCATCTCGGTGGATAATCCACCGAAGGTCAGGAAAACGCTCAGAAGATTGATAGATGACGTATTCAGGTGAATCGGCAGCTTTCATCTGAATCTAAATCTAGAGGTCAAGAGATCTGGTCGGGGTCTGAAGATTCTGAAGATGGAGTGGTATAGATCACAAGTCATGGTGCTGAACCAACAAAAGGGGAAAAAGATGAGATCAAGCTGGTCTCATGAACTTGGCGGCCTCCTTGAAGGCCTCTATGGCCCTCTCTATGTCCTCCCTAGTGTGGACCACGCTCACGGTCCACTCGTCGTCACTTACCACGGGCTCTATGAACACGCCCCTGTTCATCATCGCTATCCAGTAGCGCCACCAAGCAGCGTCGTCCTGCTGGTAGAACGTTGGCAGGTCCACCACCGGTTCGGTCGCTCCTGGATAGATGTGACCGTTCGGGCCGATCCACTGGACCACCGCGGGTATCCTGTAGTCGTCCACTATGTCCTGGAAGGCCCTGCTGAGCTCGTCACAGAGCCTGTGCGCCCTCGGATAGGCATCTATCGTAAGTACTTTGGTAAGGGTCGCTAAAGCGGCGGCCATCACCAGCCTGTTGGCGTTGAACGTGCCAGCGTGGACGGCGCTGTGCGGACCCACGACGGACATGACCTCCTCCTTCCCTATGATCGCCGATACAGGGAAGCCGCCACCTATGCTCTTCGCCGTCACCGCTAGATCGGGCTTTATGCCGAAGAACTCCGTCGCCCCGCCGGGCGCGAGCTTAACGCCAGTCTTCACCTCATCGAAGATCAGGAGGGCCCCGTACTCCTCGGTGAGCTTCCTCAATCCCTCGAGGAAGCCCGGCTTGGGAGGCACGACACCTATGTTCATGGCCACGGGCTCAACTATGACGGCAGCTATCTCCTCCTCATGCTTCCTGAACAGCCTCTCCACGGAGTTGAGATCATTGTACCTGGCTATCAGGACGGACTCCAGAGTGGTGCCCGGTATGCCCGGGCCGACGGGTATCTTCCTCGGGAACTTCCTGCCCATCTGGCCGGGAGGCGACTTTATGCTCACCAAGACATAGTCGTGGGCCCCGTGGTAGTTCCCCTCGAACTTCACTATCTTGTCCTTGCCCGTGTACGCCCTAGCTATCCTTATGGCGTGCATCGTTGCCTCCGCACCAGAGTTGCTGAACCTCACCTTGTCGAGGCCCCATCTCCTGGCCAGCTCCTTCGCGACGAGCCTGGCCTCCGGAACGTCTGTCCCGAAGGCGGTTCCCTCCTGTATCACCTCCTGAACCGCCTCAACCACCGCCGGGTGACTGTGACCGGAGAACACCGCGCCCATGGCGAGGTTGAGATCTACGTACTCGTTGCCGTCAACATCCCAGACCTTTCCGCCCTTCCCCTTGGCTATATAGATCGGGTAGGGCTCGAAGAACCTCATGTTGCTGTTCACACCATGAGGTACGTATTTTCGAGCCTCCCTGAAGATCTGTTCGGACCTACGGGTCCTCTCCGTGTATCTACCGAGTTCCTCGGAGAAGAAGTCGGGGACTTCCCCTAACCAGCCAGCCAAAGTACCACCAACGCTAGGCCCGCCAGATCCTTATAAAACCTAGCCTCAGGGTTTATTAGAGAGCGATACGCCATGAGGTAGGTGAACATGGTAGCCCCGTACGCAGGAAAGGTTTTGAGGGTAGACCTGTCCGAGAATAAAATAGTTGTCGAGAACACGAGGAGGGATTGGGCCGCTCTCTACCTTGGAGGAAGGGGTTTAGGCATAAGGTACCTCTATGAGGAAGTTCCGCCCTCTACGGGAGCTCTCTGGCCTGAAAACAAGATTATAATTGCTACAGGTCCGCTGACCGGGACCGTGGCCCCCCTCACCGGAAGGTTCACGGTAGTGACCAAATCCCCGAAAACGGGCACATTAAATGACAGTTACGTGGGAGGGGCCTTCGGTCCCGAGCTGAAGTACGCGGGATACGACCTCATGATAGTCCAGGGGAAGGCGGAGAAACCCGTCTACATATCCGTGAAGGATGGGGAAGTGGAGATAAGGGATGCCAGCCATCTCTGGGGGAAGACGGTTCCGGAAGCCACGGAAGAGCTGAAGAAGGATCACGGAAGGCTGGCCAGGACTCTGGTGATAGGGCCGGCAGGGGAGAACCTCAGCTACATGGCCTCCGCTGTGGTTGATGAGCACTTCCTGGCCGGCAGGGGGGGCGTGGGCGCCGTATTCGGATCCAAGAAGCTCAAGGGGATAGTGGTCGAGGCGAGCGAGAGGAGCATAGACTTCCCCAATCCCACGAGGTTCAGGGAGACCGTGGCGAGGCTTATGAAGGAGAGCGTGCTCACCGAGACGAACCTCTGGGCTAGGACAGATGGGACCCCCGTCATAGTGGATCTCAGCAACAACGTGGGGGCCCTACCGCACCTCAACTTCAGGGAGGGCTACTACGAGTACGCGAATTACATAAACACCGATGTGGTGAAGGCAAAGCTCGACAGCAGGTTCGCCTGTCACTCGTGCCCCCTCGCCTGCAAGAGGAAGATAAAGACGAAGAGGGGAGTGACAAAGGCCCCGGAGTACGAGACGATAGGGATGATGGGATCGAACCTCTCCCTCAAGGACATGGATGAGCTGGCCCACCTCGGCGAGCTGGCCGATCAGCTCGGCTTGGACACCATAAGCCTCGGGGCGACGCTGGGCTTCCTCCTCGAGATAAGGGAGAAGGGAATAGTCACGGATGAGGAGATAGGGTTCCACGTGGACTGGGGCGAACCCGAGGCCCTGGCAAAGCTGGTGAGGATGATAGCGTACAGGGAGGGCATCGGAAATACCCTGGCTGATGGAGTGAAGAGAGCTGCGGAGAGGATAGGGAGGGGCAGTGAGAGGTACGCGATGCACATAAAGGGATCCGAGATCCCAGCTTACGACCCCAGATCCAGCTGGGGAATGGCCCTGGCCTACGCCACCTCCGACAGGGGAGCCTGCCACCTCAGGGCCTGGACCATAGCGAGCGAGGCCTTCGGGGACATACCGCCCCTCACCTTCGACGGTAAGGCGAAGCTCACCAAAGACCTGCAGGACCTGAACAGCGTCAAGTGGAGCCTGATCATCTGCGACTTCTGGATCGTCGGATATAAGGAGATGGCGGACCTGCTCAGCGCCACGCTGGACGTGGACTTCAAGGAGTCCTACCTGCAGGAGGTCGGGGAGAGGATCTGGAACCTCTCTAGGATGTACAATGTGAGAGCTGGTTTCAAGAGGCAGGACGACTACCCGCCCGACAGGTTCTTCGAGGAGGCTCACACCAAGGGCCCGATAAAGGGAGTCAAGCTCCCGAGGGAGGAGTACGAGAAGGCCCTAGACGAGTACTACCAGCTCAGGGGATGGGACAAGGAGGGCGTGCCTCTCAGGGAAACCCTCGACAGGCTGGAACTCTCGAGGGATCTCGGGCTCTCCTGAGGCTCCCTCCTCGAACCTCTCAACCCCCAAATTTTTGCGGTGATTCAGCTCGAACTCATCTGTTAATTCTTTTTCCTGAAGGTATGGAGCCTCAGACATCCGAAAAATCAAAATATAAGCCCCTGCTGGGACTCGGAGATGGAGATGATGGAGAAGGCTGAGTATATCACCCCCGAAGTCGAGGATATGGTCGTTCTCCGTAACATCGTTAAGCGGTTCGGGAAGGTTGTGGCATCAGATCACGTCAACATAGAGATAAAGAGGAACGAATTCTTCTCTCTGCTCGGTCCCAGCGGCTCTGGGAAGACGACCCTCCTCAGGATAATCGCTGGCCTCGAGAAGCCCGATGAGGGCGTCGTCATCCTCGAGGGGAAGGACGTCACGAACCTCCCACCCTACAAGAGGAACATAGGGATGGTCTTCCAGCACCTGGCCCTCTTCCCCCACATGACGGTCTTCGAGAACATAGCGTACGGTCTGAGGCTGAGGAAGTTTCCCGAGGATGAGATAAAGAGGAGGGTGTACGATGCCCTCGAGCTAGTCAAGATGCCTCCAGAGACGTTCGCGGAGAGGAAGCCGAGCCAGCTTTCTGGTGGTCAGCAGCAGAGGGTCGCCATAGCTAGGGCTTTAGTGACCCAGCCGGCCGTGCTCCTTCTGGATGAGCCGCTGGGCGCCCTCGATCTGAAGATAAGGCAGCACATGATGCTGGAGCTCAAGAGGATTCAGAGGACCGTGGGCACGACGTTCGTCTACGTGACACACGATCAGGGAGAGGCCCTCGTCATGTCCGATAGGATAGCGGTCATCCACGAGGGAAGGGTCGAGCAGGTAGGCTCGCCCTACGAGGTTTATGAGAAGCCAAGGACCAAGTTCGTGGCCAATTTCATAGGGGAGGCCAATTTCTTCGAGGGGACCCTGAGGGACGGAACAGTTGAGACGAGCTTCGGGGCGGTCAAGGTAGCCACGGACATCCCGAGCGGTAGGAGGGTCGTGGTCAGCCTGAGGCCTGAGAGGATAAGGGTCGGTAAGGCAGCTGAGGGAGCGGAGAACGTGTTCGAGGGCAAGATCAGGGAGATCGTGTACAAGGGAGATATACTGATAGTCATGGTCGCCTTGGATGACATCGAGATAAAGGTGAACGTTCCGGCAACGCATCCTGAGGCCAGGAAGCTCAGGGAGGGCGATATAATCAGGGTGGGCTGGGACTCCGGCGACGAGGCTGGGGTCTTCGAGCTGGAGGCCGAGTAGTATGTCGTGGATGGAGTCCCTCATTGACTTTGTTAGGAAGTACAAGCTCCTCGTGGCCCTGCTGGTGCTGGGTCCACCCCTCATCTATCTGACGGTGTACTTCTTCGCCCCCTTCCTGATCACAATACTCTACAGCTTCGGCTTCATAGGGAGGAGGGGAGTGGTTACCTGGGAGTTCACTATCAAGTACTACCAGCAGGCCCTCAGGTGGGTCTACCTGAAGGTCTTCTACAACTCCGTGGTCCTGGCTGCGATAACTACTGTGGGTAGCATACTTATGGCCTACCCCGTGGCCTACTTCATAGCGGTCAAGGCGCCGAAGAAGTGGAAGAACCTCCTCGTGGTCAGCGTCATGGTCCCGTACTGGGTCGACTTCCTGCTCAGGACCTACGCCCTGATGAACATCTTCACGATGATGAAGATGATGTTCACCTACGAGGCGGTCGTGATAGGCATGATCTACGACTACCTGCCCTTCATGGTGCTGCCCCTCTACGCTAACCTGGAGAAGCTGGACAAGTCCCTGCTGGAGGCTTCCTACACTTTAGGCGCCTCCCCGTTTAAGACGTTCCTGAAGGTTACCCTGCCGCTCTCCAAACCGGGGATAGCCTCTGGAACCATACTAGTGTTCGTCCCGGCAATAGGAGAGTTCATAGTCCCCTCGATGCTCGGTGGCGTGAGCGTCACCACCATAGGTACCCTCACCTGGGACCTGTTCCTCAAGTTCCACAACTGGTGGCGCGGCGCTGCGCTCTCGATACTGTACATAGCTGTGGTCCTGATCACTCTGATCATCTACATGAGGAAGGTAGGTGAGTTGGAGATATGAGCATGAGCCTTAGGGACAAGTTGATGGGCCTCTACTCGGCCTTCGTCTACGCCTTCCTCTACGTGCCCATAATAATAGTGATCATATTCTCGTTCAACGAGTCCAGAACGCTGGGACAGTTCACTGGCTTCTCCCTCAAGTGGTATCAGGTCTTACTGGAGGACAAGGTCGTGTGGGTGGCCTTCTACAACAGCCTCAACGTTGCCGTGATCACCACGCTAGTCTCCCTGTTTCTTGGCACGCTGGCAGCCTACGGAATGGTGAGGTTAGACATAGGAGGAAAGGGCGCTGTCGACAGTCTGCTCTACGTCCCCATAATAATCCCGGAGATAGCGGAAGCTCTCTCCTTGCTCCTATTCTACAAGTTCACTGGTTACGAGCTGGGCTGGCTGACCGTCCTGCTAGGTCACATAGCCTTCGACATCTCCTTCGTCTATGTCGTGGTGAGGGCCAGGCTGGCTGGCTTCGACAGGTCGCTTGAAGAGGCTTCCCTCACCCTAGGAGCGAACGAGGTTCAGACCTTCCTGAAGGTAACCCTGCCGCTCTCGATGCCCGGCATCATAGCGGCGGCTCTGATAGCGTTCACCCTCTCCTTCGACGACTTCATCAAGACCGCGTTCACCACCGGTCCAGGTTTCCAGACGCTACCCCTCATAATATGGTCACAATCGGCTAGGGGAGGCGTGGGACCAGAGCTCAACGCACTGACCACGGTGATAATGGCCATCTCCATGACCATCGCATACATCTACGCGAAGCTGACCATGGAGAAGCAATAATTTTCCCCTCTTTTCCCCGCCTTTTTGGTAAATATAGTTGAGAATAAAATAGGACGTTATAGGTCCGATTTTTGTCGGATAAGCCCTCTTCCCCCCCGGGGGGGCTTGAGGGGACCCCCCTATACTCAGCCGCAATCTTTACGGGTCAAACCCTAAGCAACTAATTTATTTATATTGGACTAGGTTCACAAAGATAGTTACTTTTATCGCCAATGTAAATAAAATAACTGGACATTCTTGGCCCTTTGTTCGAAGGGTTTTTATATTTCCCCCTCCTTTCCCCTTTGGGGTGAATCGATTGGTTCGCGTTGTAGTTTTGGGAGCTGGGGTCGTAGCTCCAGCGATAGTCTACGATCTTGCAGATGATGAGGTAAGCCCCCATGTGGACGAGATATTAGTAGCTGATCTCTACGAGGAGAGAGCGAAGGCCGTTGTAGAAGATGCAAAGAAGTTCACTACCAGAAAGAAGCTTGAATATGCCAGGGTGGATGTGAGAAACGTTGAAGAGACTGCTAAACTGCTCGAGGGAGCTGACGTCGTGGTCAACGGGATAATCTACTACTTCATACCCCAAGTGATGCAGGCGGCCCTCAAGGCCGGCGTGCACTACACCGATCTGGGCAGCGAGGTCCCCATAGTGAAGAAGCAGTTGGAAATGGATGAGGAGTTCAAGAAAGCTGGGCTGCTGGCCATTCCAGGCATGGGCGGATGCCCGGGAATGATAAACGTGGAAGCTAGGTACGCGGTCGAGCTGCTCGACAGGGTCGAGAAGATCCTCCTCAGGGAGGGATGGATAGACTTCAACGATTACGACAAGCTTGGGATACCCCTTCCAGTTCCCTACTCCTTGGACTGCATATTCGACGAGTTCATGGACCCGGTAGAGGTGTGGGAGAACGGGGAGATCAAGCTGGTTGAGCCTGTCAGGGACTACGAGATCATGGAGTTCCCCGAACCGGTAGGCAGGCAGAAGATGTACTACATCGAGCATCCAGAGGTCTGGACCGTTGGTGAGGTGTTCAAGCACAAGGGCCTGAAGTTCGTGGATTACAGGATATCGTTCCCCGACGACCTGTTCCTCAAGTACAAGCTGCTCACGGATCTGGGACTCACCAAGAAGACCCCAGTGAAGGTCGGCGACGTCGAGATCGTGCCCAGGGATCTGGTGAGGAAGCTGGTCATGGAGACCCTGGAGGGTAAGGAGATACCTCCAAACGACTACGATGTGATGAGGGTCATAGCCGAGGGCGAGAAGGGAGGCAAGAGGGTCAAGATCACCGTGGACATACACACCGAGTGGCACAGGAAGTGGAACCTGAGCGCGCAGGCTGTGACAGTCGGAACCCCGACTTCCATTACCGTGCAGTGGATGGCCACCGGCAGGATAAAGGCCGTCGGCGTGAAGCACCCAGAGGAGGTAATAGAGCCCTTACCATTCTTCGAGGAACTGAAAAAGAGAGGAATGAAGATATTCGTGGAGGAGGAGAGGCTCCTTTAAGTTTAAGCCGCCTGGACCTCCTCCCACACCTCATTTAATTTGGCCTTCTGTTCGTCCGTGAGGACGGGTACGAACCACAGCCTCTTCTGCACGTCCTCTGGCGGGTAGACTATCGGATCCTTGAGCACGTCCTCTTCCATGAGAGGCTGGGATGCCTTCACTGGATTGGCGTACTTTATGTAGTTCGAGTTCACGGCCGCGACAGCCGGGTCCATGAGGAAGTTTATGAACAGGTGGGCTGCGATGGGGTGCGGAGCGTCCTTGGGTATCAGGAGGTTGTCGGTCCACTTGGTTCCGCCCTCCTCCGGTATGCCGTAGCTGATCTTGTCAGCCAGCTCGGGATGCTCCTCCTCCTTGAAGACCGCTATGTCCCCGTTGTAGGCGTGGGCCACGTATATGCTCCCGTTAGCCAGACCCTGGAAGTACTCGCTCGTACCCGCGTAGGCGGCGAGGTAGGGCTTCTGCTTTATGAGGACTTCCTTCACCTCCTCCATTGTCTTGTCGCTCCAGTCGTTCGGATCCTTGCCTAAGTAGGCCTTGGCAGAGAGTACTACCTCTATGGCCTCCTGAAGCATGGTTATCTTCTTCTTGTACTTCTCGAGGAACCCGTAATTGGGATCGAATATCTGCTTCACAGTCTTAACTCCCTCGGGGCACAGGTCGTTCCTCCAAGAGTAGCCGGTGGTACCCCACATGTACACGAAGCTGTACTTGTTGCCTGGATCGAACGGTGGGTTCAGGAAGTTGGGATCCATGAACTTGGCGTTGGGTATGAGGGACTTGTCCAGCTCCCTCACGTACCCTCTCCTTATGGCGAGGGCCGCGTCGTTGTCCGGAAGGACTATAACGTCGTAGCCGCTGCCACCGGCCTCGAGCTTGGCGAAGGGCTCGGCTGGATCCTCGAATACGTCGTAAACTATCTTGTCCCTCGGTATGCCTGTCTCCTGAGCGAACACGTCGAGGAGAGCCTCCTGGATGTAGTAGGACCAGTTATACACGTGGAGTGCGCCCTCATGCTTGGGCATCGCTGATACGGTCTTTGTCACGGTGGTGGTCACCACTCCCTTCTCCGCGAGCTGCTTCCTGAGCTTCTCTATCTCCTTCTCATACTCAGCTATCTTCTCAGGGCTTATTCCAGGTCCTCTAAGCGACCAGCCAGCCGCTCCACCTACAACGAGGCCGGCGACGCCGGCTATCGCTATCTTCAAAAATTCCCTTCGGCTCGTCATGATGAACCCTAAGCTGGCCTAATTCGGCTTGCTTTTAACCCTTACCTCCTGTCGAAGTTCACCGCTAGGTTAGGATTTTTCTTTAACTGAAAGGGGGTCCCTCAGAGAGTACCCCGTATGGCAATCTGTTCAGGTCTATTGGTGAGTAGGACGATTCGGAAAAGACCAGTTTGCTACGAAATGGCCTCACTCAACGAAATGGATTATGACAGGCCCCGGATAGAGCCCCCTAGACCACAACCTCTGAAGGAGACTGTACCTGTCCTCGTCGCTGTCCACTACCCTGCTCCCGAGTACTGCCACATACCTCCCCTTATAGCTCATCCTGAGCAGGGAAGCATTCCTCTCCAGCCAGTTCCTACCTCTCTTGTATTCTTTGAGGTCGTCTATTAGAGTGGCCATCCGGGGTAACAGCGATAGCGGAATAAAAATAGGTGAAAGGGGATGTAATGCGCTACTATCGCTTCCCTAGTAAGTAACCAGCGAAGAGCCCTATGAGGAGGGCTCCCAAGAGCAGGATCATCTGTGAGGTGGAGAAGCCCGAGGACTCCGGGGCCGATGTCGTGGGAGGTACTGTGACGGTCACGGTACTCGGCGCTGTGGGGCCCGCGGGTCCGGTACCGGTTCCGGTTGCGGTTGGGGTCGCGGTGGATGTCCGCTCGGTCTGGCCCCTCACCAGCGCGAGAAGAGACAACATGTGAGCATGAGCAGAGCTCAGCTCGAAGTAAACTATGGAATCGAACTTATCTCCGGAGCCTGCATACACCTTAGCGGTCTCCGCGTAGCTCAAAGCCAGAACAGGAACGATGCCCTTGCGGAGGAGCTCGTTGATCGAGGAGTAACTCATCTTCCTGAGGGCATCCTGTACGGCCTCGGGATCACTGGTGAACCACTGATGTATCGATGCGGTCGCCTTAGCCAGGGCGCTGGTGGTCAGGCCCAAGCTGCCGTAAAGATCTCCGGAAGAGAAAGCTGCACCTGCCTTATCTAGGTCATCCGATGCCTCATTGAGCAGATCTGAGGTGGCACCGATGTCCTGCAGCAGGCTGACCGCATAGGATACCACGCTCTCCGCCTCGTACAGCATGACCGAGGCCACTTTCCTCAGGCGGGATTCCGGTACGGCCTCTCCCTTACCCACTCCGAAGAGCCAAGTCCAAGTCTCGGCCGTTTCAGCTCTCCAATAAGCGTAGGACATCCAGTGAAGGGCGCCCCAGTCGGTGGAGTCGAAGTAAACGTTCTTTGAGGCCAACTGAGTTGCTCTAGAGAGAGCATCTTTTGCCATGTAATAACGGGTCTTGGCAGCTATTAGCGCCTCCAAAGAGCTCAGACTGCCGGGCTTCGTCCCGTTCAACTTCTCGCCTACGGAGTTTATCTTATCGCTCACTCTCTTGGCTATCAGATCTATGGATTTGGGGCCCGAGATGGCGAAGTAGACGAGGGATCTCGCGTACTCGGCCTCGAAGGTCGATTGGAAGGCGGAACTCGAGGCCGTGTAATAAAGTCCATTGGCCAGTTCCTCCTGAGCTTTCTTCGATAATTTCTCTGATAGCTTTAGGACCTTTTCAACCGCGCTCCTGGCCATGTAACTCAGCTTGCTGAGGTTCGCCTCCACCCACTTCCTTATGGACTCGCTCTCCTTCAGGTAGTGGTCGACCCACTTCTCTATGACCGCTTTGAGCTCCTTCGGGAGGGTCGGTTCCTTAGCAGTTGGTCGCTCTAGCTCTATGCCGATCATGTAGCGTGCAGCGTCAGCGATTGTACTAACCTCCTTGACCTCCACCCCCAGTTTCTTCCCCAGCTCGACGAGGTCCACCTTCTCCTTCTCCACGGTGGTCATTATGAGCGGGCCTATCTTCACCTGCTTGGGTATGGTCCTCTCGACCACCCTCTGACCCGCAGGAACCAAGAATATCCTGGCTCCGCCCCTAGCGGCGGCCTCCAGCTTCTCAGGTATGCCTCCTACCGGCCCCACAGTTCCATCGGGGTTCACCATCCCCGTCATCACGACGTCCTGCCTGACCTCCTTCCCCAGCAGAGCGGCTATCGTAGCTACGGTCATGGCTGCCCCGGCGCTAGGTCCACCTATTATCATGCTATCGGACTCCAGTCGGTAGTAGAAGTTGTAGGAGAGGGGATCCTTGCCCAGAGTGTAGCTGGCGACGAGGGCAGCAGTCCTAGCTGCCCCCTGAGTGTCGATTTGCGTTAGAGGATCTGCGGAAAAGTACACATAGCCCTCTCCAGGCTCGACCTCGACGGTCAGGTTTCCCAATGAACCCATTGATATTCCTTCCGGCGTCTGATACACTGCCGGAACTCTGGTGAATGCTCTACTCCTGTTAGAGGCCTCAGAGGTTAGAGGTGCAAGTAATGTGAGCATCAGGAGGGTGACCGCTGCTATCTTCCCGATTCTATGCATCCGAATCACCGTGGTGAAGTCGTCGGTGAGGAAAATTAACCATTTGTGCGTCGATTGATTATCCCGCCCGGGAGGAGAGTTCGTCGAGAGGGAGACCTTGGGTTATTAAAAGAGGGCTCGCGGCTCCCGGAACGGACGGGGTGCGGTGATGTTTAAAGCTATTGCCCATTCAAGCTGATTAGGTGATAGCATGTCCCCTGCATGGAAACCTAAGAGGAAGGTCCCCCTTCGAGTCGAGGACATAATGAGTAAACCTCCGATCACGCTCCCGGTGACCGCGACCGTTGATGATGCCATCAAGACCATGTGGGAGAACCAGGTTGGAAGTGTACTCATAGTAGATGAGGATGGTAAGCTCGTTGGAATCGTCACCCAGAGGGATATACTGTACACGGGATACAGGGGCCTCTGCGGCAAGGGGATACCGGTCAGGGATGTGATGACCGAGAACCCGATTACCATAAAGCCTGAGGAGCCCGTGGAGGAGGCCACCAGGAAGATGAAGGATGCCGACATATCGCACCTGCCCGTGGTGGATGATGAGGGCAGGCCCGTCGGCGTCATCTCGATGAGGGACGTCATGGACGCCTCGATGCTGCTGCTGAGGGTCCTGCTGGGAGCCGAGTGATCGGCGCCCCTTAACCTTTTTTGGATGTCGGGCTTGGTGGAAGGGTGCTCGCTTTTGTCCAAGGAGGTCGAGTTGATAGAGGTACCTGAGGAGCCCGATGAGGAAACCTTAGCCCTTGAAATAGCTCAGAAGTTGGACGATGGTATCCCCGTGGTGCTGAGGGGTCCTCCCGAGAGGGTCAAGGCTATTATAGAGCTGGTCAGGAAGTATGGAGCCAACTGGCTCCAAGTGGTCTACTCACCACCGTGGGAGGACCCTACCAAGTACGTGGAGTACGCCAAGTACCTCGAATCGGAGGCTCCATACAGGGTGTTGGGTGAGAAACCCCTCAAGAGGAGGATACTCATCAGGAGAATGGCTAAGGCTTCCTTCGACTACATGGATGCCCCTCTAGTGGATAGCAGGTGCGCGAGCCTCGATCACTGCTACCTATGCGTCAACAGTTGCCCTGAAAACGCCATAATCAAGGAAAAGCCGGTCAAGATAGACCTGAGCAGGTGCACGGAGTGCGGAGCTTGTGTCAACGCATGTCCCGTCGGCTACCTGACACCCCCGGGCTTCACGCTCATCGGTTTCAGGAGGTTCGCGAGGGAGTCCGATGTCATTCACGCAGTCCCCCTATCGAAGCTCGAGGAGGTGAGGGAGGGAAGCGTCGTCAGATCTCAGGAAAGATCTTTCCCGCTCGTGGCCGTACTGCTATCCAAGGAGATGGGAGCTGAATTCAGGGGCATCGGGCTCGATCTCTTGGACCCGTACTTGGAGGAGCTCAGCACCCTGCCCAGAGGTGAGAGGAGGTCCGTTCAGATAGAGAGGTTCAACGAGTACGCATCACTGGAAGCAACCCTGATCGCATCCGAGCTGGAGGACAGGGATGAATGGATCAGCTTGAAGCACCTAAACTTCTTCAGGGTGTCGGTCTCCTCCAACGAATGCACGCTCTGCGGCGTCTGCCCCAAGGTGTGTCCAACCAAGGCCCTCAAGATCGTTAGAGAGGGAGATACGCTGAAGCTCGAGTTCTCCCACCAGCTGTGCATAGGGTGCGGAGCATGTGAGGAATCCTGCCCGGAGAGAGCTATAGAGCTGAGCAGGGAGATAAATCCGCACCTGCTCATCACCGGGAATTTCGTGGAGGAGGCCGAGGACGAGATAGCCAGGTGCAGGGGGTGCGGTGCCCCGCTTGAGGGGACGGTGAGGATGATCCAAAAACTCGAGCAGAGGATAAGGGAGAGAGGTGACGAGAGATACGCGGAGCTCGTGTGGTACTGCCCCACCTGTAAGGAGAAGAAGATGTTCGAGGAGCTACTTGGGTAGGCGAGTCCGGTTCACTTCAGGAGCCTACCCTTCCACTCTATTTCAGCGCCTAGGGATGCTCTCACCATGGCCACAGACAGCAGGATGAGACCGATCGGCGCCAGAGCGAGGGACAATGGATTTGTGTCCACTTCCTTGAAGGAGATGCTTGCATATCCGAAG
The DNA here is from genome assembly GCA_027061785.1 of Thermoproteota archaeon. Lineage (GTDB taxonomy): Archaea > Korarchaeota > Korarchaeia > Korarchaeales > Korarchaeaceae > Korarchaeum. Next base: position 2,057 of record JAMOVA010000009.1, on the reverse strand, counting down.
ATGGATGCCAGGTAGATGATCGAAATTATCGGATTCGTGTAACCCAAAATAGCTGTTATCGGGACTAGATAGGAGGCTAATGCCACGTAAATGAGTACTGATGCCACCAAAAGAGCTGGTAACGGCCTTGGCGCCCTAGCGGTCAGTATCCTCGTGAGGGTGAGCAGGCCCTCGTGCCAAGAGGAGATCCAAGAGCTTTCCGCTATTTCACCGGTGAAGAAAGCCATCCTCAGCCCCTTCTCCGCGGCCCTCCTACCCAGTTCCGCGTCCTCCACCGGACTATCCTTAACGGACTCGTGGGTCCCCACGATCTCGTAGGACGACCTCTTCCACCACATGAAGGCGCCAGCGAGCCAGGCCTTCCCATCACTCATGTTCCAGTAGGGGTAGGTGAGCCTGAGCAGCGAGGTGAAGGCTATCTCTATGGATCCGCAGGCCAGCGAGCCGCACTTTATCCTGGGAACTTGGGACAGCGCGTCGTATTTACTGAGCAGACCGCATACTCCCCCTAATCCCCCCTTCACGATGACGTCCGCGTCCATGAAGAGGAGGATATCGCCGTGGGAGTGTAGATAACCCTGATAACATGCCCAAGACTTCCCATTCCACCCATCAGGCCTCTTTAGGACCTTTATTAGGACGCACCTCTCGTCGCAGTGGTCCATTGCCTCGGAGAAGGTGTTATCCGAGCTAGCATCGTCCACCACCAGGACCTCGTCGTTCGGACCCAGCTTCCCCAGGATCGAGGTCAACGCCTTCCCAATTCTGCCCTCCTCGTTCCTCGCGGGAATTATAACGGAAATCCTCCTGCTGCAACGTGAGGTCTCATCCGGTCTTGGTAATCTTCTGAAGCCTCTCAAGTTTTCGAGGACGTTGTAGAGCATGTAAGCCGACAGGATTGCGATGCTGAGATTCAGCAGGAGGGACGTGGCTTCCATATCTACAACTTCGGTTGCAGGGACCCTTATAATTCATCTCCCGGTCCGGTGATCGATCGCCATGTGGGGCAAGGAAGTGAGGTTATCCAGGATAATGAGGGATGGGAAGATCCTCTGTGTTCCCATGGATCATGGTTTGACCGATGGACCCATAAGGGGTATAGAGAACGTGGAGAAGGCCGTGGAGAGGGTTTCCTCGGGTGGAGCCACGTGCGTCGTCCTCCACAAGGGGATGATCAAGGCCCTGAGGAGGGCCCACCTCCCGGTGCTCATGCACCTCTCGGCCAGCACATCCCTCGGTCCCGAGCCCAACAGGAAGGTCAGAGTGGGAGACGTCCTCGAGGCAGTTAGGCTCGGTGCTGACGGTGTTAGCGTTCACGTGAACGTTGGAGGGGAGCCCAGTGAACCGGACATGCTCGTCAAGCTGGGGGAGGTGGCGTCGGAGGCGGACGAGCTGGGCATGCCTCTGCTCGCGATGATGTACGCTAGGGGCCCCAATGTCAGCGATAAGTACGATCCCAACCTCATCGCCCACGTGGCTAGGGTTGGGGCCGAGTTGGGCGCCGACATCGTCAAGGTTCCCTACACTGGTGATCCCGACACGTTCAAGATCGTCACGGAGGGGGTGAGCGTCCCGGTCATAATAGCTGGCGGGCCTAAGATGAAGGACGACTTGGACGTGCTGAGGATGGTGGCCGGCGCCATGGAGGCGGGAGCTGCTGGCGTGGCCTTCGGGAGGAACGTGTTCCAGCATGAGAATCCGGAGAAGATGGTGAGGGCCATAGCCTCGATAATCTTCGAGGGATATGACCCCGAGGAGGCAGCGGTGCACCTGAAATGATGATCGTTACCTCCGTCAGTGGAAGCTTGGAGGAGGCTAGAAAAGAGGCTAAGCAGGCCCTGTCGATGGGAAGCGATATCGTGGAGTTCAGGATGGACCTCATTTGGGATTCCCCTCCTGATCTCGGAAGGGTAAGGGACCTGATAGAGGGTATGGAGGAGAGGGCTCTGCTCACATGGAGGACGGAGAGGCATGGGGGAAGGGGGTCTGAACCCTCCCCCGAGTACATAGAGTCCCTGGCGAGGATCTCGAGGCTAGTGGATGTGGAGTTCGAGCTC
>JAMOVA010000008.1 GCA_027061785.1 Thermoproteota archaeon | reverse complement strand
AAATCTTTTAGGGCACCCTCATTCCAGATGAGGCTCGTCAGCTTCTGGGGAAAGGGTGGAGTGGGTAAGACGACGTGTTCGGCCTCCTTGGCGGCTGGGCTTTCCGAGGAGGGGATGGATGTCCTCCTGCTGACGACTGACCCGACCCCTACACTCTCCGATGTTCTGGGCTTTCCGTTGGGGAGTGAGCCCTCCAAAGTGGACGGGTTCAGGGGGCTGTGGGCGGCGGAGCTGAGCGAAGGTGCAGTGATCGAGATGTGGAAGGAGAGATTCGGGGAGGAGGTCTACGAGGTGGCTTCCTCCTTCCTGCCGGTGGAGAGAGATTTCATAGATTACGTGGCTAGGGCCCCTGGAATAGCGGATCAGTTCATGCTCTACCTCCTGTACGAGTACTGGAGGAAAGGGGGTTACGATCTGATAGTCTGGGACACGCCCGCGTCCAGCGGAAGCATCAGATTGCTGAGGATAGAGGAGGAGTTCTACTCCCACATGAACGACGCCATACGCATGTATCTAAGGTTAAAGGGGTTCTTAGAGAGGATAAGGAGGGGAAAGAGGGATCCCTTGGGACTTATAGAGGAGTGGAGATCCATAGCTCGGGGTATCATGGACATGCTGTCCAGCGACTCCCACCACCTCATGCTGGTGGCCATTCCAGAGAAGATTTCCTATCTCCTGACGCTGAGGATGAGGGACGAGTTGGAGGGGATGGGCATAAAGGTCAGGGCGCTGATCGTGAACCGGCTGCTCAGGAGCTGCGGATGCGCTGAATTGAACAGGGTGGCCGAGATCCACGCGAAGGTGCTGGAAGAGTTTAAGGCATCCTTCAACCATGTAAGGGTGATAGAGAACGTCGACTACGAGCCGGTGGGTAGGGATGGTTTGCTGAGGTTCTACGAGTACCTGAGGGAGCTGGTATGAGGGACAAGGCTTATCTGATGTGGAGCATGCTCGTCTTGGCCCTATCCTACACGGTATCCTACCTCGTTCTCAGGGAGTGCAGGGATCTCTCGCTGTACGCTTTCTGGCTAGTTCTCACGCTGGTCCACTTCGCCGTCACCCTAATCTACCTGAGGGGGAATGTCACATGGAAGAGCTGACCGCCGCAGTGATCACTCTGACCCTCTACCTGCTGGTGGGAACGATAATCGCCCTCCTATCTAGGAGAGTCGGGATAAAGACCACGAGCGATTACTACGTAGCTGGTCACAGGCTGGGCGGCATACTGGCAGCGATATCCTACGCGGCGACCACCTACTCCGCTTTTATGATGGTCGGGTTGGTCGGGCTCACGTACGCGACCGGCGTGGGGGCTTTCGGGTTCGAGATAACCTACCTGTTATCCACCATCTTCCTCCTGAGCTATATCGCACCTAAGGTGTGGAAGCTAGCCAAGGAGAGGAACTGGGTGAGCCCGGCTGAGATGATCTCAGATCTGTATGGCCTGAAACCACTCTCCCTCATCGTAGCCGCCATGTATCTCCTAGCCCTGATACCCTACGCCTCGGCCCAGCTCATAGCCGTTGGTAGAATGGTCGAGGGGATGGCTCCCGGTCTCTACTGGCTCGGTATCGTGCTGGGAGTGGTTGCAGCCCTGATATGGACTGGACTGTCTGGGATGTGGAGCCTCGCCTCCACTGACCTGTACCAGGGCCTGTGGATGATACTGGCCGCCATTGGATTCGTGGTATGGCTCTTCCTGTGGGGTGGATCGGACATAGCGAGCGGCACAGCCAAAATGGCCGAGAAGGGCCTGCTAGGTATGAAATGGTCTCCCCTAGTCTTCGTGTCCTACTCGATACCCTGGGCCTTCTTCGCGGTGACCAACCCCCAGGTGGTCCAGAAGTTGTACACTCCCAAGGACGAGAAAGCCTTGAGGAGGCTTATCACCCTCTTCACCCTGTTCGGCCTCTCCTACACGGTCATAGTGACGGTAATAGGGCTCGCGAGCAGGGCCCTGACCGAGGTCGGGCGCCTCCCCGTCATCAAGGTGGGCGATCAGGTCACCCCCTCGCTGCTCAGCTATGCCCCCCTTCCCCTCGCCGTCTTCGTCTTCACCTCCATCGTGGCGGCTGCGATGACCACCATGGACGCGATAGTCCTAGCACTCTCCTCCACCGCCTCCAGGGACGTGTACCAGCGCTACTTGGGAGGAGACGACAGGACGGCGATAAACCTGGGTAGGGTCTCCCTCCTCATCCTGCTGCTCGTCCTGAGCTACGTGGCCTACCTGAAGATCGGCTTCATAGTGGATCTATCCGTGCTTGCATCAGCATTGCTACTTCCTCTTGCTCCAGTGACCCTGATCGGATGGTTCTACGGTAGGAGGAGTAGGGTAATGGGCTATGCCGCGGCAGCATCTCTCGCCTCCGGGTTCCTGATAGGCTTGTACTGGGCACTGGTGCACGGCGCGAGGAAGTCTCTGACCACTCCCATACTCGGGCTCCCGCCCACCCTGTTCATCCTCTTGGTGTCCACCCTCATAATGGCGATCCCGCTCTTGAGGAGGTGACGTGATGTCAGGTGTGAGGCCCGGCCTTACCGGCGAGTTCACTTACCTAGTTGAGGAGAGTATGGCCGCGCGCCATTTGGGGGTTGGGGTCCTCTCCACCCCCAGCATGATAGCCCTCATGGAGATCTCGTGCCACAGGACCGTGGAACCTTATCTAGAGGAGGGTTACACCACCGTGGGCACTTACGTGTGCGTTTACCACAGGGCTCCTGCTCCAGTCGGTGGCGAGGTCAGGGTGAAGGCGACCCTCGTGGACATGGACGGGAGAAAGCTCGTCTTCAGGGTCGAGGCCTATTGGAAGGAGAAGCTCATAGGTGAGGGAGAGCATCACCGCTTCATAGTGAATGAGGAGAGGTTCGCTTCCAAGCTGAAGGAGGAGTTGGGTTGATCGAGGGCGTGGATGGGAAGGCAATCCTGAGGAGGCTGGAGGAAGCTCTGGACTTCAGGGAGGAGGAGTTCGTCTCCCTCATGGCCAGCAAATCCAGAAACCCATTTGAGGTGCTGGTAACGACCATAGTCTCACAGAACACCAACGATAAGAATACCGCCAAGGCCATGAAGAGATTGAAGGAGATTCTGGGCAGGGTAGATCCCGAGAGGGTAGAGAAGCTCAGTTTGAGGGAGCTGGAGGAGGCCCTGAGACCGGCGGGCCTATACAGGCAGAAAGCGAGGGTCATCAAGAGGGTTGCCTCCCTCTTGAAGGGCGGTAGACTGGAGCGGATACTGGAGAAGGATCTGGAGGAGGCCAGGAGGGAACTGATCAGCCTGCCGGGGGTGGGACCCAAGACCGCCGACGTGTTGCTGAGCGTGACGGGGAGGAGACCCACCATCGCGGTGGACAGGCACATCACTAGGGTGGCAGTCAGGCTGGGTTTAGCGAAGAGCGAAGACTATGAGGAGATAAGAGGATCGCTGATGAGGTTATTCGACCCGGAAGACTACTTGAGGGCGCATCTCCTCCTGATAAAGTTGGGAAGGGTTTACTGCCGGCCGAAGAACCCGAAGTGCGAGGAGTGCCCCCTCATGGATGTGTGCGATTACGCCAGGGCCAAAGAGAGGAAGAGAACTGGGAGGTAAAGTATTTTACATCCTCTCCAGCCTTGGCACGCCGATGAGGTCTAGCGCCTTCCCCAGGACCCCTCTCACCCCCATGACGAGCCACATCCTAGCTTCCCTCGTTCCCTCGGGAGCGTTGATAACCGGGTGGGTCTCGTAGAACTTATTGAAGGTCGAGGCCAGCTCGTTAGCGTATTGAGAGATCAGGTCCGGTCTTAGAAGCTGGTAAGCGCTCCTCACCTTCTCAGGAAACTCAGCCAGCATGTAAACTAGGGACACCTCCAGATCGGATGACAGTTTGGATGGATCGAAGGATTCAGGGATCTCTCCTGCCTTTTTCAGGATGTTATGGGCCCTAGTATAGGAGTACTGGACGAAGGGCCCGCTGTTCGTCTCGAAGTCGAGGACCCTCTCCCACCTGAACTGGACCACCTTGGTCGGGGAGACGTTAATCAGGGCATATTTCAGGGCGCCTACAGCTACTCTCTCAGCTATCTCCTCTATCTCCGGATCTCTGCCCATTCCCCTCTCCTCGAGTATCTTCATCACCTTGGCCTTCGCCTCGTCCAAGAGATCGTCCAACGTTATGTAGAGGGCCCTCCTCCCAGACATCCTCACCCCGACCAGGTTGACCATCTCGTAAGCGAAGTGTATCAGGAAGTCCGGATCATAGCCCATCAGGGCGAGGCTCGCCCTCACCTCCTTCTGCTCCAGGGTCTGCTCGGTGGCGATCACATTGTAGCACCTCCTGACGTCGGTGGCCTCCACCTTGAAGAGGGAGTAGGCCACGTCCGTCCCCGTGTACAGCCACGTTCCGTCCGATCTGGTGAGGTAGAACCTCGGAGGAACCACTTCCTCTAGCCTGCCCTCCTCCTCTAATCTCCTCACCTCGTCCTCCGTCAACCCGAATATCCTCCTGACATCCTCCCTCTCCCTGATCGCCCTCCCGAGATCGACGTATATCGCTTCACCGTCCCTACCCAGATAACCGGAGGATTCGAGCTTCTCTAGGGATTTCCTCACCCAGCTCTCCCATATGAGCTCGCTCTCCCAGTCGAACTGATCGTAGGTTATTCCCATCCTGCCTAGGGTCTGGAGGAACCCTTTGAGGACCGATTCCGCTACCTCCCTGAAGACCTCCCTCGCATCCGGGTCTCCCGACTGGTACCTCTTCAGGAGATCCATGACGTAGCGGTCGTCGAGCTCGGTCAGTCCCTCGGCTATCTCGGGATCCTGGGCTCTAACCCTTTCTATGGTCTCCTCCCACTCCTTCAGATCCCCCTCCTCGGATTCACCCCTCTTGATCCTGCCTATCTCCAGTATCGCGTTGGCCATAGCGTATATCAGGCCGAACCAGTGATCCGGCTTCCCCTTTGGCTTGAGGTGCCTTATCTTGGACCTGCCAGCCGCCAGTATCGCGACCTGCAGGTTACAGTCGTTCACCAGATAGTGCCTCCTCACATCCCAGCCTAGGAAGTCCAGTATCCGGGCGAAGGAGTCGCCTATTATCGCGTTCCTCCCGCTGCCCACGTGGAGGGGGTGAACCGGGTTGACGCTGGTGTGCTCCACCATCAGCTTCTCTCCCTTACTCTCCCCCCTGCCCAGCTCCTCCCTAGAAGCCAGGGAGAGGACATCTTTGAAGAGAGTCTCACGAGAAACCCTCACGTTGAGGTAACCCGCTTCCACCCTCACTTCCTCGGCGTACGGTATGCTGGAGGCGTCTATCCTCTCAGCTACTAAAAGCGCCGCTTCGTCCGGCTTCCTCCTCAGGTGTCTGGCTATCTTGAATCCGACCGGTAGGCCGTAGACATCCACATCCTTGGGGGATCGGGCCACCTGAAGGGGGGAGAAGGACTCCTCCACCCCCATCTCCGAGAGGGCCTTATTCACTTCATCAGCTAGAGCTGATTTCATGGAGCCGAGCGGGTCCGTGGTCATCCCTTTAACTTTGGGTCCGTTATTTAAAACGGTGGTGAGGGATCCGGCTGACGCGCTTCCAAGAGATACTGGCTGAGGCCTTGCGGAGCATCCCCCCGGGCAGAGTATCCTCATTCGGGGACATAGCGTCGGCTCTGGGAGATGTCAGGGCCGCTCTCGCCGTGAGAAACGAGTGTCTGAGGCTATCGAATCTCGCACCTCACGTCCCCTGGTGGAGGGCTGTGTCCTCGGACGGTAAACCACTCCCGGGAGCTTTGGAGAGGATCAGGGAGGAGGGGGGACTTGAACACCTCAGGGAGAGGAAATTCTTCCACGATATCAGGGCCTGGCCCATCTTCCGGCTGATGGCGGAAGCCCAGCGAATGCTCTCCTCTGAGCTGGATCTAAGACCCCTGAAAGGAGTAGAAGTGGCTGCCGGTGTCGATGTCAGTTACGGGGGCGAGGAGGCTGTCGCGGCCTGCGTCTCGGTCGATTCCAAATTGGAGATCGTTGAGGTGGCTTACGAGAGGTTCGTCCCCCAGATACCTTACGTGCCGACCTACCTAGCCTTCAGGGAGTTGAGAGGCATGCTCCCTTCCGCTCTCAGGTGCGATTTCGATGTGATATTCGTGGACGGGCACGGTCTCTCCCATCCGAGGATGCTAGGGGAGGCCTCACATCTGGGGTTGCTGTTGGGGAAGCCCTCCATCGGGGTTGCGAAGTCCAAGCTGGTGGGGAGGTTGGAGGGGGACCGCATCATCCTTCAAGGCAGGGAGGTCGGTGCCGTTGTGGGGAGGGGGTTCGTCTCCCCCGGTCACCTAGTGGACTTGGAGAGCAGTATAAAGATCTCCAAGAAGTTCTGGAGGGAGGGAAAGCAACCTCTACCCCTCATACTGGCCCACAGGCTTTCCAAGGAGGCTATACGGGGATCCTGATCTCGTGCGATTTCCCAGCCTCCAGATCAACCCTCATGACGGAGTCCTTGCCCTCGGGATTTATCACCCTGAGTTGAAGGTCCTTCACGTCACCGTAGGGCATTATCTTACCCTCCAAGTACTTCCTGTCGTACCTGAAGGTGCCCTTCACATCGCTCACCGCCTTGAACCTCTCGACCAAGGTGCTGGGCGGAGCTATCCATATCCCCCTCTCGTGAGCGTTCCTTAGGAGCGAGAGGGTGGACAGCTCGTCCATCGCATCGACCGCCACCATGCACCCCCACTTGGCCACGAACTCCGCCGCCCTCGCGGCCGATCCCCTGTCAGAGACCCTCCCCACCAGTGGGATGTTCCAGACCAAGCCGTTGGGCCTGAACGGGCATCCTATGCCGAGCAGGAACCCAAATTCCCCAGCGATCTCGCCAGTCAGTACGTAGCCAGCATCTACATAAGCTGCCGACTTCCAAGCGTCCATCAGGGTAGAAGCTATCCCCTTGAACCTGATCCCTATGCCTCCCCTCTTGATGAGAGTGGCCACCTCCTCGTACTCCTCGGCCATCGACATGTGATCTATGGAGGCCCTGACCGAGGCCAGAAGGCCCACCTCGTGACCGTTCTCCTCCATCGATACGAGTAACTCCCTGATCTTTGTCGGGGTGTAGTCCTCTCCTCTCCCCACGAAGAAAGTGAGGTCCTCAGTTCCCTTAATCAACCTCTCTATCCAGGACTCCGTTTTTCGAAGGAACCTCCTCAAGTCGAACTTTAGGCTCGGGCCGGAATGCCCCGTCCTGTATATGGGAACGGAGACGGACATCCCTCCCCTGTAGCCGGAAGGGGGGATCTGCTTCATTATGAGGGGGAGCTTCTCCCTCTTGTGGAGGAGAAGTATGGAGAAGAGGAGGAACTTGGCGTGCAGATCCACTATGGGGGTGGATACGGGGACCCCCCTCAGATCCTCTAGGACCTTGGGGTTGAAGCGCCTGTCGCTGGTCCTTATCCTCTTCATGCCCAAGGACGACTCGGCTCCCTTGAGGAAGTAGCTCACGTTCCTGAAGAGGTCGTATCCCAAGAGTAGATGTGAGTCCTTGGAGTAGAGGGGAGCCTGTCTGAGCAATCGCCCGCCCTCGAGATCGTACTTGGCTCCAAAGTAGGGTATCTTGATCTTATCCACGACCATGAAGCCTGCAGGCTCGGGTGGGGATTTCTTCACCTCCGTCTTATCCCCGCCGTAGTAGGAGAGGGCCGTCTCGCCGACGAATATCGAGGGAATGGTTACGGGGACGAATTCGGTGGCCTCTGGGAATATGGCCACGGAGTGCTTCAACGGATCTGGTTCATCCACCTCCTCCCAGAACAGGCCCAGTGAGTTCAAAGTGTGTTTGACCGCATCCCTCACATCCCTGTCCAAGGATCTAACAGCCGCAATGTTCGTCGGGACCACGCCCCCTGTAGAATGGAGGTGGTGGGGCCGGTGGGACTTGAACCCACGTCCTACGGGTCTCCCCCTCAGTGCTCCAATGACTGGAGCCCGCCGCCCTACCTTTCCAGGGCGTTCCCCCAATCATGGGGGGAGAGCCAGGCTGGGCCACGGCCCCCCAGATCCTCCTCCCTTTAAATCGAGGAAGTTATATAAATAGTTTGTCCGGTGTTAGCGATGAAATGCCACTACTGCCAGCGTGAAGGTACCATATTCGTGGAGAATTTAGGTGATTGGGTTTGCGAGGAGCACTTCGAAAGGTACTTCCTGAAAAGAGTTGACCGCGTGTTGAGGAGAGTCAGGAAAGGTAGTTCACTCCTGTTCGGGGTGTCGGGCGGGAAGGATTCCGTGGCTGCCCTGCACGCGTCCAGCCTAGTCGCTCCTAAGTACCAGCTCGGGCTGGGGGCCGCGATAGTGTACACTGGCTTGGCCCCCGATTGCCTCGAGGTCTTCAAATCCCTGACCGAGGAGCTGGGGATAGAGGGGATCGTGATAGATGTGAGGGAGTGGGGAATAAAGATCCCTCCCGATCCTAGAGCTGCTTGTTTCGTCTGCGGGGTGGTCAACAGGTATCTGCTGAACAGGTATGCTGTGGAGAGGGGATACGATTACGTCGCTACAGGCCACAACCTGGATGACATGGCCTACTTCGGGTTCAACAACCTCATCACCCACTCCCTAGATTACCTCTTCTACCAGTACGACTCAGTCACCAAGCCCATGCCCGAGTACAAGATGGCCGGAAAAGTGAAGCCCCTTTTCTGGGTCAGCGACTCCGATGCCCTGAACTACGTGAAGATGAAAGGTCTCCCCACCTGTATGACCAAGTGCCCGTACGAGGGAAGGGATAAGCAGGCCGAAATCAAGCCCCTGCTGAATCAGGTCAGGAAGAAGTGGCCACCGTCCTTGGTTAACTTCGTGAGCAGCCTGAGGGAGCTGGCGAAGATGGCGGAACCCCCGCCCCGCAAGATTAATCTATGTGAGAGGTGCGGTTATCCGACATCGGGCAGGATTTGCGCCTTCTGCAGGTTAAAGGAGAGGCTCGAGAGGGAGGTAGTGTGATGAGACTCTTCGACGCCCATTGTCACCTCGAGGAGGAGGCCTTCGATGAGGATAGGGATGAGGTGATTGAGAGGGCGAGAGAAGCTGGGATAGTGGGCATAGTGACCTCGCCCATTTACCCTGAAGATGCGGAGAAGGCTCTGAGGTTGTTCAGGGGCCATCAACTGGTGAAGGTGTCCATTGGATTGGATGTCGCTGAGTACGGGGATGAGGAGGAGGTGGAGGCCACCATCGACTTGATAAGGGCTCATGCCGATGAAATAGTTGCGGTAGGGGAGGTAGGGCTGGATTACAGAATTCTAAGGTCAGGCGGTCCCCCGAAGGAGAAGCAGAAGGAGGTATTCAGGCTCTTCATAAGGCTCGCCAAGGAGCTGGACAAACCCCTAGTCATCCACAGCCTGTGGGCTCAGAGACCCGTTCTAAGAGTATTAGACGAGGAAGGAGCTGAGAGAGTCGTCCTTCACGCGTTCGGGGGGACCGCGGAGGATGTCAGGTTCGCGGTGGAGAGGGGATGGATGGTCAGCATCCCCACCAACGTGGTGAGGTCCAACAACGTTCAGAAGGTGGCCAGGGCCACTCCGGTGGATCACATGGTGCTGGAGTCCGACTCGCCTGTGCTCGCCCCTAACTCCAAGGAGAGGAACGAACCTGCGAACATCAGGATCTCAGCAAAGTTCGTGGCCGAAATGAAGGGGATCGATGTCGAGGATCTGGCAGAGATAACCACCGGAAACGCCATGAGGGTGTACGGTCTTGGGTAGGAGGAAAGGGCCTAGGGTACCCTACGATCTCATAGGCTCGAGGGAGACGGGGGCCGTGGCCATCGTAGAGGTACCCGAGGGCATGGACCCGGAGGAGGCGGCTAGGGAGGTGATGAGGCGCCATCCTCACGTCAAGTCCGTTTTGTTGAAGGCGGGGGCTAGAGAGGGTGAGTTCAGGGTGAGGCCCCTGAAGCTCTTGGCCGGCAGTGAGGAGACGGAGGTCATCCACAAGGAACACGGATACAGGATAAAGCTCGATCCCCGTAGAGTCTACTTCTCCCCCAGGGAATCGACCGAGAGACAGCTAGTGGCGGAGAGTGTGAGGGACGGGGAGCTTGTGCTTGTGATGTTCGCGGGAGCCGGCCCCTACGCGATCGCCATCGCCAAGCGCAGGAAGGCCCAGGTGGTCGGGATCGAGCTGAACCCAATAGCTGTCAGGTACTTCCAGGAGAACGTGATCCTCAACAGGGTCGGGCACCTCGTCTTCCCCGTCGAGGGAGACGTGGCCTACGTCACGCCCGCCATGTACGGCAGATTCGACAGGGTGGTCATGCCCCTGCCCAAGGGAGCTTACGCCTTCATCGGCCACGCCCTCCGAGCGCTCAAAGGGGGAAGAGGAATCATCCACTTCTACTACTGGGGTGGAGATGAGGCCCTCTCGAAGGCCGAGGAGATGTTCAGGAGGGAAGCTGCCTCTCTCGGCCTACAGGCCACCTCCATTGGCTATCGCATCGTCTCCAGCTATGCTCCTAGAGTATACAAGGTACGTGTGGATTTTTTAGTGAGACCTTTAAATGTAGAGTGAAGTTTGAAAATTAGGTTTTTAGTTCAACCCCAGTACCGTTAGAGGGGATTCCAAATTGGCCGGGAATTTACGAAAAGACGTCAAGGATCTTCTAAACGAACTCTCACCGGAAATGAGGACCAGAGTTGCTGATCACCTAGACAGACTAAACAAAACGTTCCCCCTCAATGAGGGCCCTCTCTATGAACTCATCTCGTCCTTTAAGAAGAGCCTAGAGGCGGTAAACCACATTCCCAGCCTCCTGACGGACAAATTGACAGATCACTTCAGGATGAACAGGGATAGATTCGCCAACCAATTCAAGCAGGATGTCGAATTTCTCATCAAGGCCGGGGACATCAGAGAGTTAGACGAAGCCGAGGTGAGATTGCTCACTCAGGCCGCCAAGGACTCCATGGAGGCCATGTTCTCCTCACTGATAGATGTGATGAGTAAGGTCCTGAACGATTACCTCAGGTGGGCCCCCAAGGCACTGGGTCCCTCCGCTGGAGATGGCGTCACTGAGAGGACGTTGGACCTCTTCGCCACCCTCATGTACCAACTGGCGGTGGCCAAGGCTGAGAAGGATCTCTGCAGGGAGGAGGTCGAATCCCTCAAGAACATTGTGATGCCCAGGGCTACGGGGAGGTACAAGGTTCTCGAGGTCCTAGAGAAAGCCACTGAACCCATGAGGACCATAGCCATAGCTTCGGAGCTCGGACTGGCCGAAGTGACGGTGAGGAGATACATAAAGGACTTAGAGAAGGAGGGCCTCGTGGAGAGGGTCGGCAACGGCAAGCCCTACAAGTACGTCCTGAGGGATAGGAATTGGAGGAAGAAGTTGGTAGATCGGAGGAAGAAAGGGAAATAATCGTTCTGGTCTCACCAATATGCGAATCCTCCCTAGATGCCGCTCGCCGACTGAGGGAGTGGGCCCATAGCAGGGGCCTGAAGATCAGGGAGGTCTCCGCCCTGGAGCCGGAGGGGCAGAGCTACATACTGGAGTTGGGTATAAGGAAGGTCCCGGCCGTCATAATCGGAGGGAAACTGATCTCCGAGGGGAGAATAGAGCTCCCAGAGGTCTCCTGATGCGTGCCGAAGTGCTCATAGTTGGAGGAGGCATCTCTGGCTCTACACTCGCCTATCTGCTGTCGAGGAAGGGCTTCTCAGTTACAGTGGTTGAGAGGAGGAGGGTTGTAGGGCACCCGCACCACTGCTCCGGTATACTGGGTCCCGACGCCGTAAGCGAGCTCGTACTCTTCTCCGATGAGTGGATCATCGGAGAGGTGAACTGGGCTACCTTCGTGTCCCCCGGAGGTAGTAAGATAGAGGTGCGGAGGCACGTGGCCACGGTCGTCGACAGGGCTCGGATGGACAGGGAGACCTGGGAGGCGGCGCTCTCTGAAGGAGCTAGAGGGTTCCTCTCGACCAGATTCAAGGGGCTGAGATCGAGAAACGAGGCTCTAGTGGGCGATATGGTCATCGAATACGACCTGCTGGTGGGGGCGGATGGGGCCCTCTCCTCTGTGGCTGATGAGCTCGGCTTCCCACTCATGAGATTCGAGGTAGGGATACACAAGGTCGTGGAGGGCGGAGAAATCGATGGTTACTACGTGAAAGTGAGGAAGGGCAGCAGGTTCAGCTGGATCCAGCCTTGGAAGGGAGGGAGGAAGGTGGGGGCGTTGGGGAGGGTCGATGATCCACTGCTCACGTGGATCCAAGGGATGTCGGGGGATCCAGCGATCGGGTACGAGGGAGGGGTGATCCCGGTAGGTCCGAGGAGGAGGTTCTGGATGGATAACGTGGCGCTGGTGGGGGATGCAGCTGGCCAAATAAAGCCTGTCAGCAGGGGAGGCGTCCTCCTAGCGGTCAGGGGGGCCAAGCATCTAGCTAACTGTCTCGAGGACTTGGATGACCTTGAGGGCGCATTGAGGTGCTACGAGTCGGGGTGGTGGAGGCAAAACAGGCGCGAGATATCCCTAGGATGGGCCATTAGGAAGTTCCTAGAGTCTTTGGATGATCAGAAGATCGATCGCCTCTTCACCCTGATCCGGGAGGAGGGCCTCATGGAAAGGGACTTCCACGTGGACAGGCAGTCAGCACCACTCAAAATCACCCGTTTACCTAAAATTCTTAAGTTAGCTTCCGTGGATATAGGATCAGCTGCGTCGGCTCTGGCCGAGGCGCTGAAGTACCTGCTACGGTGATTGAAAAGATGATGGGAGTCCTGACTGAGATCCTGATGGGCATTGGTGTTACCCTCTTCTCATTCATCCTCTTCAAAATGTATTCCAGCGTACCCGAGGTGACCTCAGCCCTTATCTCTATCAATTTAGGGCTCTACGTGATGACGGCACCTACTCTCCTCGAGGCGAACAGGTACGTGCTCCTCTACTTCGGCAGCTCGGGCCTCTACCTGATGCACGGTCGATACTACACATTGATCACATCCATGTTCCTCCACGCCAACATCCTTCACATCGGGCTGAACATGTACGCCCTCTACATACTGGGTAAGGTGGTTGAGCTATCCCTAGGCAAGGTCAAGTACCTGTTGATGTACTTCATCTCGGGCGTGGCCGGGAACCTACTGTCGGCTTTCCTCGATCCCCGCACGGTGGGAGTGGGAGCTTCAGGAGCTATAATGGGCCTCTTGGGGTACATGGTGGCCATGGAGTACAGGGTTACTGGGAAGCTGAGTTCGTCAACCATATTCATCGCGCTCTTCGTGATCTTCGGTGGCTTCTCGGCTAATGTGGATGTGCTGGCCCACGCTGGCGGTTTCATCGTGGGGTTGATTTGGGGTCTGGGCAGGAGGTTCAGGCCCACCTATACCGTCAGCTACGACCTCTATTACTGAGGTAATAAGGGGAAATAACAGGCACCAGCACCCCATTTTAAGATCCCGGTGAATCACCACCCGGGTCGGGCGGATGTTCAAGGTCAGGGAGGTAAAGAGAGTTAACGAGGTCAGATGGGAACCCGGGCTGAGGTTGGTTCATCTCAGGGACGAGCAGAGGTGGCCGGAGCAGTTCTATTCTGAGGAGGGCTACCATGTGGAGGTCAAGGCCCCCATGTCATATCATAAGGGGAGTTGGATCACGCCTCGAGGGATCTACGCCATGGTCGATTACCAGATAACCCTAAAGGGGAGGAGGATAAAGGTCAGGAGGGTCGTTCACGAGAGTGATCCCTACTTCCTGAAGGTGGTCCAAGAGATGCTCTAGTTATATAGTCTGGCGACCCTGTAGCGGAGGTAAAGCATGCTGCTAGGGAAGCTCGTGATAGTTCCAGCCGGCTTCATATACCATTGGATCCTAGAGTTCCTCGCCGAGAAGCTGCCTCAGGCTTATCCAATTGATGTTGAGATTGATTATACCGAGATAAAGATCCCTCCTACATTATATGATCACAACACCCAGCAGCTGAGGAGTGAGAAGTTCCTGCAGTACCTGTGGCAGATCGACAGGTGGGCCTCTGACGAGAAAGTGCTTGCCGTGGTGGATGAGGATGCCTACGCTCAGGGGACCAACTTCGTCTTCGGTCAGGCCGAGCTGGGGGGAAGGTTCGGGGCCATCTACCTCCCCAGACTCAAGCCGGAGTTCTACGGTGAGAGGGAGAACAGAGCTTTGTTCCTCCTGAGGACTCTCAAAGAGGCCTCTCACGAGCTGGGTCACCTCCTAGGCTTGGATCACTGCCCCACCCCGGGCTGCGTCATGAACTTCAGCCTCTCTGTGTGGGATGTGGACAGGAAGGACTGGAGACCCTGCGACAAGTGCCTTGGGAAGCTGGGTGTTCTCGATGTCAGGGCAAGGACCAGACGTCGGCAGATATGATCTGCTGCTCGTGGATATAGACGGCGTCGTCTGGCTCGATGGAGAGCCGATAAGAGGCGCCGTGGAGGCCCTCAACGAGCTTTCCTCTACGATCGAGATCAGGTTCGTAACCAACAACTCCACACGTCACAGGCGCGTGATAGCCTCCCTCCTGAGGGATGCGGGCTTGGGATGGGTTGGAGAGGAACACGTGATAACGAGCGCCAGCACGCTGGCCGACATAGCCCCCTCGATAGGGGTGAGGAGGTGTTACGTGGTCGGTGAGGAGGGCCTCAGGGAGGAGCTCAGGGAGAGGGGCGTGGACCTTGCGGATGAGGGTGACGTGTGCGTGGGAATGGACAGGTCCTTCAATTACCAGAAGCTGACGAGGGCCCTGAGGAACATACTGAGAGGGGGGCTCTTCCTAGCCACCAACGAGGATCGCACCCTTCCCACGCCAGATGGACCGATTCCCGGAGCTGGTTCCATGGTTTCAGCAATTTCCGGGGCTTGTGGCAGGAGACCGGATCTCGTGGTGGGTAAACCGAATCCCCTCATGTTCCTCCTCGCCTCCCGAAGCGTGGGGGCGTCCCATCCCCTAGTGATCGGGGACAGACCGGAGACCGACATTCTCGGAGCCCTGAGGGCGGGAATGGATTCCGCTTTGGTCCTCACCGGGGTGGTGAAGGAGTACGAGGGGGTGGTACCTCGACCCAAGTACGTTTTGAAGAGCTTGATGGACCTGATCCGCTGAGGGGAGTTAAGGGAGCTTACATCCTCCTGATAATCTCTCCCGGCGCCATTCTTGAAGTGGGAAGGTTGGGAACCTTCGAGTTCCCGGCTGGCATTCTCGCGTACGTCGGATCAGCGGCGGGACCTGGTGGCCTGGGAGCCAGGATAGGGAGGCACTTCAGGAAAGGGAAGGCCCTGAGGTGGCATGTGGACTACTTGACAGAGGTCATGGACGTGCCATGCGCCTTGGCGTTGCCCGGCGCTGAAGAAGGGTCCTTATCTAGGATCCTCAGGGAGGTGGGGGTCCCGGTCGCCAGGGGGTTCGGCTGCTCGGACAGGAGGGCTGATGAGACCCATCTCTACCTGTTGGGTGAGGACCTCAAGGAGGCCCTGAGGATCTTGGGAAAGATCGAATGGGAGAGGGCCTATCTGATATGGAACCCCCTTTACAGGCTTAAATGAGTCCTAGATCCCTGGGAGTGACGTAAAAGACGAGTTTGTACCTGTGGTAATCCCTGATCACCTGTCTCGCCGCCTCCTCCACGTTGGGTTCCCCATCTTTGAACCTCCAGCCCCTCTTCTCCGCCAGCTGCTCCAGTATCTTGATGGGATCCGTCTCCTCGATACCATAGACCCTCTTCACGATCCCGGGATCCGATCTGAGGGCCCTCTCCAAGAGGGACACGGCGACCTCCACGGGGTTCTTCAGCTCCTCTGGAGGATACCCCCTTATGGCCATCTCGAGCGGGCCTCCCTCGATCGGAAGGATCCCCGGAGAGTCCAGTATGTACAGGTTCCTGTCTATCCTGTAGAGCTGGAAGTGGCGCGTGTACCCAGGATTGCCGGGCACGGGACTGGTGGAGGCGGAGCTCCTTCCCTTGAGGACATTTATTATCGAGCTCTTTCCCACCTTGGGAAAGCCTGCTATGAGCACCTTGGCTGGCAGCTCGGGGGCTTCCCTCTTGATGAACCTCCTCAACCTCATGGTGCCCAGTCTCTCCCTCGCGCTCACATACGTGGCTTTCAAGCCCTCCTCCTCGAATATCCTCACCCACTGGTCTAGTATCTCCCTAGGAACCAGATCTGACTTGTTTATCGCCACGAGGATCTTCTTTCCCTTTCTCTCAGCCATCTCCTCGAGTTTCCGGCTTCTGGTCGTCCAGGGGTCCCTGGAGTCCACGACCTCCAGCACCACATTCACCTTGTCCATTGCCTTCGCTATTTCCCTCCAGCTGGCTACCTTCATCCGGAGTAAGTGTAGCGATGCTTTATATCACTTCCGCCAGTGTCGCGTGATACCGGGAACAGTTGAGTGAGTTGGAACCGGGTGAGTTGAGTTAGGTTAAGGTTAAGGGATTCACCCAAGTCCATTCCCAGATGAAGTTCGTCTACGACGATTCCATATCCTCATACGACTTCGGTCCGGGTCATCCATTCAGGGGAGATAGATTCCCTTCCTTCATCAGGTTCCTCCAAGAGAGGGGAGAGCCCTTCGAGCTGGTGGGTTACGTCGGCGAACCACCGACCATCGAGGACCTGAGGGCCGTTCACGATGATGAGTATCTGAACTTCCTCAGGGTCAGGAGTGAGACCGGGCACGGCATGGTCTCCCTGGATACGCCGGCATTCAAGGGGATGTGGGAAGCTGCGCTCAGCATGGTCCACTCCTCCATGTCCGCCGTCAGGCTCGCTTTGGAGGAGGGAAGCGCCGCGGGATTCGGCGGTGCCCATCACGCTGGCATCAACTATGGTGGGGGCTTCTGCCTGCTGAACGACGTCGCGATCGCGGCCAGATGGGCCCGGAGGAACGGTGTCGAGTCCGTGGCGATATTCGACCACGATGCCCATCACGGGAACGGCACCATGGACATATTCTACGAGGACGACACGGTCCTTTACGTGAGCATTCATCAGGACCCGACCACCATCTATCCGGGTGTGGGGTTCGCGAGGCAGGTGGGGAGGGGGAGGGGAGAGGGATACACGGTCAACATCCCCCTACCTCCCGGGGCGGGGCCCTCCTCCTACGAGATGGCTTTCGAGGAGCTGGTGAGGCCCATCGTGGAGTCCTTCGCGCCCAAGCTGCTCATAGCTCATGGGGGAAGCGATCCGCACTTTCTGGACCCCCTCACACAGTTGGGACTGGATTTGAGGGGGCTCTGGAGGTTGGGGAGGTGGGCGTCCTCACTTCCGGCTGAGCACAGGGTGGAACTCCTCATA
>JAMOVA010000007.1 GCA_027061785.1 Thermoproteota archaeon | reverse complement strand
ATTACCGATCACTTGGATGTTCAGGTGGACCGTCCCCCCGGTACCGGCTCCTCTCTCACCCCCCTCCTTGGGTATGAAGATGGCCTTCACGACCCTGTCCCGATCCATCCTGATTCTCAAGACGGGACTTCCATGGGGGGTCATTTTCACCCCATCTATCTCCCACTGATAGAAGACGTATCCCTCGGCCGGCTCCGCTGTTATTACGACCTCACGACCCTTTTCGTAGGAGTATATCCCAGGGGAAGGGTTGGTACTGCCTTCGCCCTCAATCGCTATCTTTAAAGTGTATATCTTTCCTCCACTGACATGAGACGCGTTCACGAAGAGCGCCAGCATCATCACGGCCATCAGCACACTGGAGCCCACTAGACTGTTTTTTCGTTGCATCGTTTCTTCTGAAAGTTAGGTGGGAGGATCTAGATTTAAAGATTTCCCGGAGAGAGCGGATCACCTAGAGAGATTCGGACCTTCCCTTTTTTCATTTAATGAAATTTGATGTATCAGCGTAATAGAAGATGTTCCATTGGCTCACCTGCTTTTCTGTCGCACGAAACAGGTCCCGTCCCGCTTAAATGTGTCAACAGACAGCATCGAAAAGGTCCTATCTCGCGTTTGAAGAATCCTTAAACATGGAGAGATCATGAAATCTCCCTACTATCTTTTCGTGTTCGCATAAAACAAATGATTTCGAGAGTTGCGCTCCCTAGGATTATTTAACCTGCCACTTTATAAATTATCTTTCCTAACCAATGAAGTAACGGGCTATATCGTCATTTTATGAGGCGAGTAACGTTCCATGTTTCGTTGAATTACTTCGAAAAAAATGTAGTTTGAGGAAATACTTTTATTACCCGATCGGTATAACCTTAAACGGTGATGCGAGTAGGCTCCCTGAGGATATTAGCGGTTGCCGCGCTGTTCATCACCGGCGTGGTACTGATAACTGTGGGCCTACTTGCGACGAATGGGAGCCGTAAGGGATGTCCCTCTCCCACTACGGTTACTGTTGTCGATCAGGAGGAGATCGTCAAGCTTAAGGAGGAAAATGTGAAACTTAGAAATGAGATTAGCAGGTTAAGGGCAGAGATCAGGGACCTGAGAGCCAAGATCTCCAGCCTTAGGGCAGGGACTCAGGCGGAACAGCGTCCGTCCGTGGAAATATCTCCCAGTCTGGAGGTGCAGCTACGAAACCTAACCCTCCAGTTGAAGGAACTCAATGAGACATACGCGGATCTCAAGAGGAAATACGAAAACCTCTTTCTCAAATACAATGACCTGAAGAAGGAGCACGATCAGCTCAAGAGGAAGTACAACGACCTGTTAGCCAGGTATGAGAACCTCACCAAGAGCATGAGCACGCTCAAGAGATACAGATCGTCCGCAGTAGTGGTGAGGGGCTACGTTAAGGAGGCAAAGGAGTTCCTGAAGACCAAGACCTACAAGGAAGAGTTCTACGACTGGAGGTTCTGGGTGATTAGCGAGAATTACAACTCTCAGATGAGAGGTGCCGTCGCGAACAAGAGCATAGCGAGGATATTCGCCCTCATGGTCGAGAGGGACCTGGAGTACAACCACGACCTGTACAAGAGGATGCTGGACGATTGGCTGAAATACCATCCCGTGAACGATACCGTTTCCCTGGCCAACGAGGTGGCCAGGCTCTTCTATTCAATAGACCACAAGTACGCAGTCCCAGGGAAAGATGAACCCAACGCCGAACTTCCTCTCTTCCCCATCGAGCTGCTCGCCTACGGCCTAGGGGATTGCGAGGATCACGCCATGCTAATGGCCGCGCTCTACAAGGTGGCCGGGATAAGGGTAGCGATAGTAGTGGTGAAGGATCACACAGATGTGGCGATAAACCTGAACGGTTCGTGGATATTCTTGGAGGCGTCCCTCCACAAGCCCAACCAGGAGGACCTGCCCAGCGGGTTCTACTCCACCGTGACCATCTGGGAACTGCAAAAGGAGTTCAGGGACAGGTGGGGAGGCTATCCGGCCTACTTCGTCGAGGTCGGATCGGAAGAGAGCTGAGAACTGATCTCTGATCTGATTTTACGCGCAAACTCCCTATTGCAGACCTCCTCTTCATGCTGGCGTCTTCTCCGAGATCCGAGAAAGGCATTTAAGGTCCGCTCGTGAGGGCTCCTCATGGGCCTGCTCGAGCTAGCGAGAAGGAGAAGGTCGGTGAGATCCTTCTCGAGCGATCCCGTGGAGGTGCACGGCATTCTATACGCCATAGAGGTGGCGCTGGAGGCCCCCTCCGGTGCGAACCAGCAGCCGTGGGAGTTCATTATCGTTAGCGATCCGGAAATCAAGGGGAGGATAAGGGAGGCCTGTGAGAGGGCTGAAAGAGATTTCTATGAGAGGGTCAGAGGGGAACTGGCGGAGTGGCTGAGCGAGAAGGGGCTGAGCTGGAGGAAACCCTTCTTGACGGAGGCTCCCCACCTGATAGCGGTCTTCGCCATGATGGGGAGACCCTACTCGGTTCAAAGCACTTGGATAGCCATTGGATACCTCCTCCTTGCCTTGGAGGAGGTCGGCTTGGCGTCCCTCACCTACACGCCCCCGAACCCGCGTGAGATCGGCGAAATACTTGGAGCCCCCAGCGAGGCCGTCCTTCAGACGATAATTCCTGTGGGCAAGGAGAGGGGAAGGAAGCCAAAGGAGAGGAGGTACTCGCTGGAGGAGAAGGTCCATATCGACACCTGGGGAGGGTCTCTGACTCAACGTGAACCCCTTCCATGGACACCGTCCTGAATTGTAGTTGTTTTAAGGAAGATCCGGGGTTTCAGTGGGTGGATCCGTGGCTCATCGCTCGGTTATCGAGTTTATAGATTCGATGAGGGAGAGGTTCGTCCGCATATCTGACGCGATATGGGAATTCGCGGAACTGGGCCTGAGGGAGTTCAAGTCCTCCAAGCTCCTCGCTGATGAGTTAGAGGCGAGCGGCTTCACTGTTGAGAGGGGCGTTGCCGGGATGCCTACGGCCTTCGTCGCCACATGGGGCTCCGGCAAACCAGTAATTGGGATAATGGGGGAGTTCGACGCCCTTCCCGGGCTCTCCCAGAAGCCCGTCCCGTGGAGGGAGCCCTTAAAACCGGGGGCACCGGGTCACGGGTGCGGCCACAACATACACGGGACCTCCGGCCTCGCCGCTACCATTGCTGTGAAGGTGGCGATGGAGAGGCACGGCATAAAGGGAACGGTGAAGTTCTTCGGGACACCAGCGGAGGAGAATTTCAGTGGAAAGGTGTTCATGGTGAGGGATGGGCTCTTCGACGGCGTCGATGCCGTTTTGAGCCACCATCCCTCGGACATGAACGCTGCCAATCTGATGAGTTCCCTGGCCCTCAAGTCGGTCAGGTTCCACTTCCACGGCGTCCCATCGCACGCAGCGGCATCGCCGGAGGAGGGGCGGAGCGCCCTCGATGGGGTCGAGCTGATGAACGTGGGCGTGAACTACCTGAGGGAGCACATGATACAGGAGGCCCGCATCCACTACGTGGTGGAGAGGGGAGGTGAGCAGCCCAACGTGGTCCCCGAGTACGCGAGGAGCTGGTACTACGTAAGGGCCCCGGAGGTGGAGCAAATGGAGCGGGTGTATGGAAGGGTGCTGGACATCGCCAAAGGTGCGGCACTCATGTCTGGCACCAGAATGGAGGTGGAGCTGATAGACGCCCTCTACAACGTCATACCGAACAGGCCCCTGGCCGAGACCGTCGTTAAGAACATGCGCGAGGTCGGCGTGCCTCCCCTCACCGATGAGGAGAGGAGGTTCGCTGAGGAGATAGCCAAGACCATACCAAAGGAGGTGAAGGAGAACCAGCTCAGGAAGTCCAAGAGGCCCGGCTGGGAGGACCTCCTGGACAAGCTGATGGACGACGAGATCCCCGAACCTTGGGGCGAGGGGGAGTACATGATGGGCTCCACCGACGTGGGGGACGTCAGCTGGAAAACCCCCACTCTGGAGTTCAACACCGCCGCCTGGGTTCTGGGAACGCCTGCCCACTCCTGGCAGAGCACCGCCCAGTCCGGATCTCCTCTAGCCCACCGCTCCCTCATCTTCGCCGCAAAGGTGATGGCCCTCTCGGTTCTGGACCTGCTCACGGACGAGGACCTGCTCTCGAGGGTAAGGGAGGATCACGCCCGGAGGCTGAGAGGGAGGGAGTACAGGCCGCTCATACCCCCGGATCACAGGCCGCCGGTCGACTTCTGGGAGGAATGACCATCATCCAAA
>JAMOVA010000006.1 GCA_027061785.1 Thermoproteota archaeon | reverse complement strand
AGAGGACGTTGCACTGCCTCGATGCTATGAACGGGAGGAACCCGAACCTCTCGGTGTCGAACTTGGGTGCGGCGGAGGCTCCGAATTCAGCTCCGCAGCAGGCGGTGGTGAAGTGAACCGGCCAGAGGGAGAAGGCTATCCCCCAGTCCCTCAGGCTCCTGATGGGCGTCTTGTTCACCAGCCAGGCGGCCGCCTTCCTGGCGGCCTTCTCCAAGTTACCAACCCACATGCTTCCCTCTAATGCGCAGACCATAGTTCCAGCCTCCTAACGTAGTATATCCCGAATACGAGAGGGGATGCGAGGATCGCCACCATGGCGCCGAAAAGGAGGGTGGTGTTGAGGACGTATCTATGTGCCTCCATTAGGAATAGGAAGGAGTAGATCATTATAGGCTCCAAGGTCAGGAAGAGAATCAGGAAGGGATAGTACTGCATCATGAAGAGGCCTCTCGCCCTTCCCCGCGGTGGGTTAGCGCACTCGTACCTCTCTCTCTTTCTGGGGTACTCCTTGGCCGGAGATAGTATCTTACCGAGGATAAAACCGATTATCCCAAGTCCTATACCTATCGCAACGCCTAAGGAAAATGTCACGAGAACCTCATTTGTCAAACCGAGACCTTCCATGATTCCTTGCCCCGTTCGAGATTCGAAATAATAGTTAAAAGCTTTCCTAGTTGATTCTTGTAAATTTAACTATGGATATTACTGAAATATATTTTGCTAACTTTAGAATCTAAACGCTCATTTTTATGTTATGGCCCTAGCATAAAATATATCGGAAATTTTTCGTCTATCGACGGGTCACTCGGGTGTTTCGTGGCGGTCGTGCCTCCAATCGAATTTCAACGATATCCTGTTAGGCGTGTAACTCGGGTAAGGTGGGTTCATAAAAAAGGGATGTTCAATGACCTTCTAGCATCTCCTTCACCTCTTTTCTCCCCTCTTCCAGCTCTTTCACCTGTTCAGGATCCAGCGAGAGAAGGAGTTCCAAGAACTCACCCACGTGAGTTTTCTCCTCTTTTGCCACATCCAAGAATATCTTCCTGGCCTTCTCATCATCTGTCGCGTTGGCAAACTGGATGTAGAGATTTATGGCATCCAGTTCCGCTATAATCGCATATCTGAGGGCCTGCGAAAGCTCCTCTCGTGTCATCTTCCTACCTTTTGAGAGTGATACCGGGTTCTCGGCCAACATACGATGTCACCATGGAAAGTGGAGGGCCTTCCCTTTAAAGTGAGGGGTGATCTCAGGAGAGCGGGTACGCCGAGGCCTCCGGCAACTTCGTTTCAGTTAAAAAAGTGTACAAATTGGTGTTAAAATTCTATACCCTCCCGGGCGGGGATTCCGGATGAGAAGGGGTGCTTCACCTCCCTAAACTCGGTCACGTAGTCGGCCAGCTCATAGAAGGAGGGAGGAGCGTACCTCCCTGTAAGGACGACTTCTGTCCGTGGATGCCTCGACCTGACTGCTGAGATCACCTCTCCCTCGTCTATGAGGTTGAAGGCCACGGCCACATTCACCTCGTCCAAGACCACCAACCTGTAAATGCCGGAGGACATGGCTTCCGCGGCCTCTCGGAGGCCCCTCTTAGCCAAGGCTATATCCTCCTCCCTAGGCCTCTTGGGATCCACGAACCTCTCGCTGCCGAACCTCCTGACCTCTATCTCAGGTATTTTCCTGACCGCCATGACCTCCCCCGTCGGTAGTCCCTTCAGGAACTGGACTATGAGGACTTTACCTCCCCTCCCCGCTACCCTCAACGCCAAGCCGAAGGCTGCCGTGGTCTTCCCTTTGCCGTTGCCCGTGTAGAGATGTACCAGTCCCTCGCTCACTTAAGCCCCCTCACGAGACTACGCAGGCCGACCACCCGCAGTCCAGGCAGGTGACGCAGTCCTCCTTGTACACGAGTCTGGTGCTGCCGCACTCTGGACACCTCTCCACGTGATTCGCTGGCTGAGGTGATGGGGGTTTGAAGACCGGCTGAGCCAGAGCCTTCTCCTCGACGGGAGCCTTTCTTAGCTGGGGGAGCTCTATCCCCAGCATCTCCATCATCTTCAGCGTCTGGTTCTCGGTCCTCACCACATACTCCCCCTTCCTCTGGGAGGGAGTGACGAGGACCTGGGCCGCTTTGGAGCCATCCCTGTAGACCGTGATGCCCTTCAATCCGAGCTTGTAGGCGAAGAGATAGGCCTTCTCCACGTCGCTGACGGACACCCAGTTCGGCATGTTTATCGTCTTGCTCACGGCAGCGCATATCCACTTGGCTATCTCTGCCTGGGCCCTCACGTGATCCCACCACGGTATGTCATAGGCCACGAGGAACACCTGCTGCATCCTCTTGAAGAGCTCCTCCTTGCCCTCCGGAGGCTCTATCCCTTGGAGGGACCCTCCGTTATCCGCTATCTCCTTCAGGAGTTTCTCGTGATAGAGGCCGTTCTCCTTAAGCTGCCTCTCCAGCTCCCTGTCCACGTAGAAGAACGAACCCACGGACACCCTCTTCTCGTAGACTAGGGCGAACTGCGGCTCTATTCCCGATGAGACGTCGGCTATCATGGATATGGAGCCAGTTGGTGCTATCGTCGTCACTTCAGCGTTCCTGATCCCGAACTTCATCACCTCGTCCTTGAGGGAGTCCCAGTCCAGATGCCACCACTCCGGGTGGTAGAAGCCCTCGACAGGCATCTCCCCCTTCACATAACCAGATCTCCCGTAGAGTGGGAAGGTCCCTCTCTCCTTGGCCATTTCAACGCTCTCCTTCATGGCGAAGTAGGTCAGGTACTCGGCCACCTTCTTCATGAAGTCGAAACCCTCCTCACTGTTGTACGGTATCCCCAGCGCGAAGAGGACATCAGCCAGCCCCATCAAACCAAGGCCCACCTTCCTCGTGGCCTTCGTGTTCCTCTCTATTTCAGGGATGGGGAACTTATTCACATCAATGACGTTGTCCAAGAAGCGGAGGGCTAACCTGATGTCCTTCGCGTAGGCTTCCCAGTCGAAGGATACCAGTCCGTTCTCCCTCCTGATGTAGGCGTAGAGGTTAATGCTTCCCAGATTACAGGACTCATAGGGATATAAAGGCTCCTCGCCGCAAGGATTGGTTGATTTTATTTCCCCCAACGCATCTTTCATTATATTTCTTTTGTTGATGTTGTTGGCGAACAGTACACCCGGATCCCCAGTACGCCAAGCCATCTCAGCTATCTTCCTGAAGAACTCTCTCGGGTTCAGGGTGTCCCAGACTTCCCCATTTCTTGGATTGATGAGTGGATATTCTTCTCCCGACTCGAACTTGGGCCAGAAGTCCCCGGTTATCATCACGGAGATGTTGAAGTTCTCGAAATGGCCCGGCTCGGCCTTGGCCTCAACGAACTTCCATATATCGGGGTGCCAGACCTCCAGTATGCCCATGTTGGCGCCCCTTCTACGCCCGCCCTGCTTCACCACGTCCGTTATCACATCGATTATCCGCATGAAGCTGACCGGACCAGACGCCTGACCTCCGGTGGATCTGACTATGTCGCCTTGGGGCCTGAGCTTGGAGTAGTTGATCCCCACTCCCCCGCCGGACTTGAATATCATCGCTGCGTCAGTGGCGGCCTTCATTATCGACTCCAAGCTGTCCTCGATATCGAGGACGAAACACGCCGATAGCTGCCCTAACCTGGTGCCCGCGTTGAACAGCGTCGGGGAGTTGGGCAGGAACCTCAGATCAACCATCAGCCTGTAGTAGTTCAGGAAGTCTTCGTAGTGGTGATCGAACTCGCCGTGGAGGAGCATCTCCCAGAACTCGGACCAGCTGACCTTCATCTTCCCCTGCTCGTTGAGCTCGTCGTAAAGCGCCTTCATCCTCTCCAAGTGGTAGCGGTTCCAAGTGAACGTCGGAGCCAAGTGATCCTCGGGGTGGCCGTTCTTCAGTCCCACCTTCCCCTCCCACTCCTCGGGCGAGAATTCCTCATTGGGATGGACGGGTTGATTACCGTCCTTATCGAACACCTTGGGATCGTGGAGTATGTCAGGGATCACTACCAGGGAGGCGACCCTTATGAACATGCCCTTGGGATCCTCCTTCAGCTTCCCATCCGGATCCTTCTGGAGGTATCTCGCAGCTAGGAGTCTGATGGCGTTGAGAGAGAGCCTCTTATCAACATCATCCACGTAATCTTTTCCGAGGATGGCCATCTTCTCCTTCCTTATCTTCTCCCTCTCCTTCCTGTAGAGTATGTAGGCCTTCGCCACGTCGAAGAGGTCGTACTTCATGAGGGCCAGCTCCACTATGTCCTGGATCTCCTCCACATGAGGAGGATTCTCGTCGCTAAACGTCCTGTTTATGACCCTGAGTATGTACTTAACCACCTTATCGAGCTTCGCCTCATCATAATGCCCCACCTCTCGCATGGCTCCCTCTATAGCCCTCCTTATGCGAGAGGCGTCAAACGGGACGATTCTACCATCTCTCTTAACTACCTTAGTAACTGGCATCTCTCTACCAAGTTTCTACTCGGTGGCAATCTATAAGAACTCTACTCCTATTTTTTCCACTCCATTTTTACGATTCAGTTTTCTATACGAACATGTATTTATGATAAACGAGTTATTATAACAAGAAGTTGATCAGTAGTTGTAGTTATCTGCTGAGCTAGTCCGTCGGTGGACGGGCCCTCCAACTAATAAAGTTTGATCTGCAGAAGTTGAAGTCTTTTTTGGCTCACAGTTATACCGAATTTAACTGACCTCTGCCTCCTAGTAATCCTGACATTACTTACGAGCTTCGCGTTTTCCATCAAACTTTGTTACGCTGAGCGGAGCTCTCCAGCTTTTTGGGAAGGGTGACGCCCCTCTGTCCCTGATAGCTCCCGCTGTAGGGCCTCTCCACCTCGCCCTCCACCCTGAAGAACACCACATGGAGGAACCTTATCCCCTTATACAGCTTCACTGGCGCTGGTCTGGTCCACATCACTTCTATGGTGAGCTGTCCCTCGAAGCCGGCATCTATCAGGGTGGGAGGGGCTACGAAACCCCACCTAGCTATAGAAGAACGGAGTCCGCAGAGGGCGGCAACATCCTTGGGCATCCTCACGTATTCCTCCGTGACCAAGAGGACTGAGGTGTTCCCCGGGATTATTATTCCCTCGTCGGGGATCTCCCTCACCGAGAAGTGCTTGGCGGGATTGTCCCTGATCGGATCGATGACCTCCCCAGTGACTATCGGAAAGGCTATTTCGGGGCCTATCCTCATGTCAACCCCGTTCTCCCTAATGGTGTCGTCGTAGAGGGGATCTATTGAGAGCTCACCCGACTCTATGAGGGAACGTATGCTGCTGTCCGAGAGTATCATAGGAGTTGTGGGCGGAGTTAATTACATAAGCTTGATTCCCCGGTCCAAGAGAGTGAAAAATTAGGTTAGATGATGTTCTTAGCTCTCATCAGTTCCGCTAGGAGGATGGCCTGCCCCGCCGCTCCCCTCACCGTGTTATGTCCTACCACTACGAAGAGGAGCGAGTGTCTGTTGGCCCCCTTCCTGATCCTACCAACCACTACGCTCATGCCACCTTCTGCATCCCTGTCATATCTGGGCTGGGGCCTGTTCTCCTCTCCCCTCACGTGGATGGGTCTCGCTGGGGCGGTAGGTAGTTCCAGGCGCTGAGGCTCGGAGCTGAAATTCTCGAGGAGCTTCGCTGCCTCCTCGGGATCCACTTCCTCCTCGAACTCCGCGTGCACCGCTACCATGTGACCGTCCAAGACGGGGACCCTCACGCATGTGGCCTGAACATCGAACGACGCGAACTTCACCTCGCCCCCGTCTACCTCGCCTAGCAGCTTCTTAGTCTCGTTCTGAACCTTTTCCTCCTCTCCCGAGATGAAGGGGATCACATTGTCGACGATATCGTAGGAGGGAACTCCTGGGTAGCCCGCTCCTGAGAGGGCCTGATAGCTGGCCACATCCAGTCTCTTGAGTGTATAGGCGTCGTGCAAAGGTTTCAGGGGCAGGGTGAGCACTGTGGTCGTGCAGTTGGGGTCCGTGGCTGCGGGTCCAACTCCAAGTTCTTTCTGCCTCTCGATCAAAGAGAGATGATCTGGATTCACCTCCGGTATGATCAGCGGGACCAGTGGATCCATTCTCAGGGCACTCGCGTTGCTCACCAGAGGTATTCCCCTGTTCATCAGCTCCCTCTCAAATTCTCTCGCCTCCTTGGACGGCAGGGCAGAGAACACTAGATCCACTTCCTTCAGGCTCTCCAGCGAGTTCTCGCTCACCACTATGTCCCTGAACTCCTCCGGTACCTCGCCCTCTAGGACCCAGTTCACCTCTCCGTACCTCTTCCCGACGCTAGTCTTCCCGGTTATCACCGTCAGCTCGAACCAAGGGTGGCCCGACAGCATCTTGACGAACCGCTGCCCTACGGCTCCGGTACCACCTAGCAGGGCTACCTTCATCCTAAATCACCCCAAGATCACTCTGAGCTCCTCAGCGGCCCTCTCCCTGTCCTTCCAGTCAACGAATACCGCGATCCTGTTGTGAACCGTCTGGAGGCCCAGAATGTTTATGCCCATCGCGGCCAAGGGCTCGGATATCTTGTGGATCACCCCTGGTATTTCCTCTATGGCCGCGCCCCACACCCTTATCATCGCCACATCCCTCCTGACCGTTACTGCCTTCGCCTCCCCCCTCTCAACTAAGGAGTGGAGTCTCCTTACCGTGTCCTCCGAGTCGCCATCCACGTACATTATCGTGGCCCTGTCGAGCGTGCTTATGGAGAGTATGCCCTCCATACCACTTACATTGAGTCCGTGGCCGTTCATCAGCAGAGTTACCATGCTGATTGGCCTTTCATGTATCTCCACGTGTAGGTCGGGGATGTGGCCGTGCACCACGGTACCGCCGCCAGTAAACCTCCCCTCGTCTATGGAAACAACTCTCATCCTCACGGCCGGCGCCAAGTAGCGAAGCGCCTTGTGGTGTAATACCTTGGCCCCACCTAGGGACATCATCAGCGCCTCTTCAGCCTTCAGCTCGCTTATCTGATGGGCATTTCCCACCATCTTGGGGTCAGCGGTCATTATTCCCCTAGAGTCCTTGACTAGGACGACCTCGTCGGCGTTGAGGCACCTAGCCAAGGTCACGGCGGTGGTGTCGCTGCCGCCCCTGCCCAGAGTGGTGAGCTTACCGTCCTTTGTCTTCCCTATGTAGCCGCATATGACCGGAACCATTCTGCCGAGGAGGGGCTCTATGTGCGATATTGCGGCACCGCAGGTCCTGGGAAGGTCGGGATCAGCGTCACCGAACCTATCATTGGTTATCATTGGCCACTTCGGCGAGCTCGGATCTATGGCCACTGAGGGAACGCCCTCTGAGTTTAGAGCCGCGGCCATCAGCCTAGCTGATAGCACCTCTCCCATGCCAGCGATGGAATCCAGAAGCTCGTCCTTGGCGCCGACCCTCTCGGCCATGTCTATTAACTGGTCCGTATGCCCCTTCATGGCCGAAACTACCAGCAGCAGCTCGTGTCCCTGCTCGAACTCCCTCTTGGTTATCTCAGCTATCCTCCTGAAGTCCTCCGGCCCCTTAAGAACGGATCCTCCCAGCTTCACTACTACTCTCTTTCCCACCATGCCACCCCCTTCAGGGCCTCCGCAACTACCTCACCGGCTGGTGTGAGGCGTATTGGCTCCCCATTGCCGAATTCTACGAGTCTCAGTTTCCTCAGATCCCTCAGAGCGAACCAGAATGATGAGACCGGTATGTTGAACTCGTCCCTCGCTATCTTGGCCATGGAACTAGCGGACATCTTGCCATTGAATCGCAGAGTCAGGGTGAGGACCGCCTTCTGGCGGGAGGTCAACTTGAACAGTCCGAACAAAACCAGAGATTCCCTCAGGGAGGAGTCACTCATCGATATTGGCGGGACATCACCTGAAATTGGCGGGACATCACCTCAACCTCCCGTTGAGGGGGCCTAAGGCCCTCCTATTTAAAAAGTTAACTGGCGAGAGGGCGTTTCTCCGCTCAAATGGGTCAAAATAATTTCCAGTTTGGGAGGAGGTTCGTCCTCTGCACATCAGAAACATTTATAATTTACTTAAGTAAGTAAGTTTAGAAAGTTGGGTGATGAGATGAGAGAGCTGGAGGATGTCCTCTACAGGTTGGGAAAGGTTTTGCTAGCGCCGAGAGAGGCATTCGACACTCACATAGTGGAGAGATATTCATCTGCCCTGCCCCTGGCCATCTACGTGGGGGTGAGCTTCTCCCTCGCGACATTCACGGTGAAGGGACTGGTGGCCCTACTGGGTAGAATACCGCTCTACAACATCGGCTGGCTGTTGGAACTCATAGCTAATCTGGCTGGCGTGATCGGGGTCGCTGCCCAACTGATAGAGCTCCTAGTATACTCTTCCCTCATACACATAACCGCCAGGTTGATGGGATACGAGGAGGGCAGATGGGATGACATGGTGGGGCTCGTCGCGTTCTCCAGCGTTCCTTTCGTGTTCCCCGCGGCTCTCGCTGCATTGGGTTACCTGTTCTCTCATACACTGCTGATCGTGGCCCTCGTGCTGGTCATACCGTTCAACCTATGGTTCCTCTACCTGATAGTGGTGGCAACCTCTGTGAACTACGTGATGAGCCTGGGGAGCGCGATAGTGGCATCCATTGTCGGTCCCCTCGTGGCTGTCGCAATTGCCATAGCGCTGACATCGAAATTAGGGGCTGTGGGGCTGGTGATAACCGCTGTCGGCATAGCTTTGATCTATCTGGAGGGGAGGAGGTGATCTTATGGGTAATGAGGAGAAGGTAGGGGCTCTCATACTGGCGCTGCTGCTGTTCTCCGTGGCCGTCTCCCTAATACCCGTCACCATAAAGTACAAGTACGAGGCTGGCCCGATCCTGCTTCCTTGGGTGACCGGAAGGAGCTCGTACTCAGGAGAGATCCCCTCAAGTACGATATCGCTGATAGTGGACATGGGGCAGGTGGACATAACCGCGGACCCAGCGATCCGGGAGCCCGCCATAGTCATGGAAGGAGTATCTCCCGTTGTGGAGGAAGGAACCGCGAGGATGGTGGGGGGTAGGCTGGCTCTGCACCTACCAGACGAGTGGGATGGCGAGCTGAGGGTGAAGTTGGGTATGGGGGCGTTGACCATGAGGGACGCGTCAGTGAGAACCCTGAGCGTTGAAATGGGTATGGGAAGCGTTGAGGGAACTCTCGAAGTCAAAGAGAGTGCTTCTATTAAAACCGATAAAGGAAGCGTGAAGCTGACTGTCTACATTCCTGATAATGCCGAGGTTCACGTGAAGGTCAGGGCCCTAGAGGGTTCGGTCTACTACGATGGGCAGAAGATCGAGGGAGGGGTCATAGAGAGGACCTTCGGACAGGGAGAGAAGGTAGTCGAGGTGGAGGTCGATTCTTACAGCGTTCAGCTCTATCTGAGGCGCGGTAGGAGATGATCAAAGGAGGGACTTCCCTTGTACGTCAGATCAAGAATATATCGGGCGAAAAAGATCTTGGACGCTCTGAGCAGCGACAGCAAGCTCAGAATACTCAAGAGGCTGCTCAAGAGTCCGGCCTCGGCCACCGACCTAGCCAACGAGTTCGGACTCACCCTGCCAGCCATAACCTCTCATCTGAAAGACTTGGAGGAGGCGGGACTCATCAGAATAATAGAGAAGAGGAGGGGAAGAGGGAGGCCGGCCAAACTCTACGCGTTGACTAGGAAGAGAATCACACTAGAGATAGATCTGGAGGTACTGCTGGAGCTCCCGGACGAGGAGAGCTTGGAGGAACTGGTCAACGAATACGTGAGGAAGAAGGTGAGGGAGGGCGGATTGAGGAAGGTGACCATTAGGGATGTGATGGACACCTTAGGCGTGAGTAGGGCGGTTGCTGCTGTGGTGGCCGAGAGGTTGACATCTGACCCGAGGCCGCTGATAGAGGCCGTAGCGGACAGGGTGATGGAGCACCTAAATGGGGAGAAGACCACCGTCGAGCTCACGAAGGAGTTGAACATCGATAGGTGGTGGGTATCCAAGGCGGTGGAGCTGCTGAACGAGGAGGGACTGGTGGAGGTCAAGGCCGGCAGGGTCAGGAGGCTGGCCTGACCTCCCGGAACTTATCCCAGGTGGAAGAAGGTCGTTAGAGGGAGGAGGGGGATTGTGATCACTGTTCGTTGAGTCCCCCTCCGACGCCTGCTTTTATCGTGAAAAAGAACTTTCTCTTGCCTCGTCCCTGCATCTCACCCATTCTTCCCGCCGTCGGATGATCAGATTATTCTCAAAGCATTTACCATTCTCTACCCTCAAGGGATGCGTTTGGTGGAGAAGGTGTTTGACTGCCTTCCTTTGGAAATTCCTCCACGATTCATTTCCAGAGGGTGATCTACATCTGGCCGGAAGGAGAGACCCGTAAAGGGAATAAAGAAGCCTCCCGAATTTAGAGGGATGACCTACCTAGGGATCGTCGAGCTTAAGGATAGGAGTGGTCGAACCCTTAAGATCGAGATAAGGCCCGTTAGGAGGCCTGAGGAGTTCAGACAACTGGTGGATGTACAGGCATCGGCTTGGAGGATGGGCAAGGACAGGACCGAGGCCACTCCGTCTCACGTGCTCAAGGCCGCAGCCGATAACTCTGGTATAGTGGTGGCAGCATTCGACTTAGATAGTGGTAAGGCCGTGGGGTTCGCCTGGGGATTCCTAGCTAGGGACGAGGAAGGCCTATACCATTACTCCCATCAGAGTGCTGTTATCGAGGAGTTGAAGTATTCGGGACTGGGTTTCAGGATAAAACAGGCCCAGAGGGAGTTAGCGCTTGAGCAGGGGCTCACTAGGGCGAGGTGGACATTCGATCCCCTGCAGGGGCTGAACACGAGGTTCAACTTAGGCAAGCTCGGCGTCGTGAGCTGGGAATACGTGGTGAACTACTACGGTGAGATAAACGATGAGATAAACAGAGGATTGAGGACCGACAGGCTCAAGGTCTGGTGGTTCTTGGACAGCGAGAGGGTGAGGAGGAAGGCCAGGGGAGAGATGAGATCTCCCTCCCTCGAGGAGGCCGTGGAGGCTGGGGCCGAGGAGGTGATAGAATTCGACTCCGGGATTCCTAACGGATTCAGGAGGGTCGAGAGCGAGCTGGTGCTCATAGAAGTACCCTACAGTGTCTCAGAGGCTAGGGAGAGGGGTACAGTGGGTAAGTGGAGGGAGCACACTGCTGAGGCCATGCTCTATTACATGTCCAAGGGGTACGTGGACTTCGAGGCTGTTTACGATAGAGAGGGGAAAAGGGTATTTCACCTCCTGTGGAAGAGGCCCCTGAAGGACATACTCGATGGGAAGGTCCCGTGGTAAGTATCTTCGCACGGTCGGGAGCTATTCCCTCTCCCGTCTGTTTTTCAGACTGGAGGACATCTTTTAACCCGTTTCCGTCACTTCTAAATGGGGAGGGGGATGGAGCGAAGGGAATACCCCAAGGGCCCGGCAGCTGTGGGATTGGCCATCTCGTTAATCGGTTTCTGGATGCTCACTCCCCTGGTATAGGGAGCTGATGACCTCTATGGGAGTGAGGGGCCTGTGGACCGTCCTGTCCTACACTCTCGCCCAAGTAACTGGCTTCGCTGCCCTGCTCCTCGTAATGAGATGGGAGGGCTCCGACTGGAGCAGCGTCTGGTTCGGAGAAAGGGGAACAAGGGTCTTTGCTGAATCCATGGTCTTCCTGGTGGCGGCTTGGGTGCTCTGGTGGTTCCTTTACTGGATCGGGGGCCAACTAGGTCTCGGAACCGGGTACCTGGAGGAGATAACTAGGAAGGGCTTGAATCACCCCTCCGAAATAGTGGCCTTCCTCACCTGGGGCGTCTCCGCCGCTTTCTTCGAGGAGACGTTCTACAGGGGGTACTCGATAACTAGGCTTCACTCGCTGACCGGCAACCTGATCCTGTCGGCTGTGATCTCCATAGCGTTCTTCACGCTCCTACACCTATACTTCGGGCCTAGAATAATGCTCTGCATACTGGGGTGGGCCATCTTGGACACATGGCTGTTCCTGAGGAGGGGCACCTACGCCAGCTTCTACTACCATCTCGTGAACAACCTCCTGGTATATGGCCTCTTCCCAGCGCTCTCCCTCCTCAGAAGATGATGGGAAAATTATCCAGACGGGAGGAGATTCTACCTAGGCCCAGCGATAGTTTTTAGGATCCTCTTCCTTCTCTCTATATCGCCTTAATCTTCTCTTCTACGGTCATGGGTTCCATTCTCCTTCTAACGTCCTCCCATACCTTCCTCCACCTGTAGAAGTACTCTGAAACATCGGGCTCGCTTCCAAAGAGAACCACGTACCTGCTGATCACCGAGGCCTTAACTCTTATCGGTAACAGCTCGAACACCCTCACATCGTATATGTGGTGAGGGTACCTTCCCCCAGATATCGAGCTGGATCCTGAAGTTCCTATTCTTGTCCCTCTCTCGAGTGATAACTGCCACATCTATGTCCGACTCCCTCGTGTACTCTCCCGTAACGTAGGAGCCGTATAGGACCACTTCGTACGACGAGAGGAACCTCAGATCCCTCCTAATCTGATCTAGCGATCTCATTTAGGACCCCCTCCAGTCTCCTCAGGATTCCCGCCATTCTCAACGGAGGAAGAGAGGAAACAATTTATCGTATCGGTGCAAGGGTCGCCGGGTGATACTAGGGCCAAGCTTCTCGAGTATCAGTCCAAGAGGATACTGAGAGATCACGGAATAGTTGTACCGGCTGGTGAAATAGCCTCTGATCCGAGAGAAGCCGAGGCAATAGCTAGAAAGCTAGGGGGCAATGTGGTAGTGAAGGCCCAGCTCCCCTTCACGGGGAGGCACGACGTGGGCGGCGTCAGGTTCGCCTCATCGCCGAAAGAGGTTCGCCTGGCTGCTGAGGAGATGCTTACCTCCTACTTCAAGGGATTCAGACCCAAGAAGGTCCTCGTGGAGAGGAGGATGAACGTGAAGGCTGAGCTGTTCCTCAGCGTCGTGATAAACGATTCCATGAGGTTCAGATCTCCCATGCTGCTTGCCAGCCCCTTCGGCGGTACAGGCATCGAGGAGAGGTCGGAGGGCGTGGTCAGGATACCCGTGGACTACCTGGACGGATTGAGGAGGGAGGTGGTAGAAGAGGAGTTCTCGCGGGTGGGAATGCCCAGTAAAGCGGTGGACATCGCGCTGAAACTGTACGACATCTTCGTGGAATATGACGCTAGAAGCGTAGAGGTGAATCCCCTCGCCCTGACGGACGAGGGCTTGGTGGCATTGGACGCTAGGATAGATTTGGATGACCACGCGCTCTTCAGGCATCCCGAAGTTGAGGTGGAGGTCCCCAAGGACCTGAACAGGGAGCCGACCGATCTGGAGAGGAGGATGTGGTACTGGGACGATGCCGATCCGAGGGGGACGGGGTACTTCATCCAGCTGACGACTGAGGTGTCCGAGGGTTACATAGGATTCCACGGGATTGGCGGCGGGGGCGCGATGCTGGCAGCGGATGCGCTGATAAGGAGGGGGCTTAAACTGGCCAATTACGCTGACACCAGCGGCGACCCACCGGCATCTAAGGTCTACAGGGTGATCAGGACCATCCTCTCCATCCCAGGGATAGAGGGATACGTGATGATGGGGAGCGTTCTGGCGAGTCAGGAGCAGTGGCACCACGCCCACGCCATAGTGAAGGCATTCAACGAGATGCTGAGGGACAGGCCGGGATTCCCGGCAGTAATCCTGCTGGCTGGCAATAAGGAGGAGGAGAGCCACGAGATAATCAGGAGAGGGGTCAAGGATCTCCCGATAAGGTTCGAGCTCTACGGTAGAGATTACATCTACGAGACCGAGTACATCGCCGATAGGGTCCTAGAGCTGGTTGAGGAGTATAGGAGGGAGAGGGATGAGGTTCAGAACTAGGACAGCTGAGGTGATAATAGATCTGGATGGATGCGTGGCCCCGGACTGCGGTTTCGCCTGCGTGAAGGCCTGCAGGCTATACGGCCGGAACGTACTGAAGATAGAGGACGGCAAGCCGTCGCTGGCTGTTTCCCCTCAGGAGGCCGTGAGGATAGATAATGAGTGCCTCGCCTGCGAGATCCACTGCCGGTGGTATGGGAGCGGCGTGATCGAGGTCAGGATCCCGATGGAGGTGGTCTGATGGCCATACTCATCGACGAGAATACCAGAGTTCTGGTTCAGGGGATAACCGGGAGGACCGGCGAGTTCGCCACCCGATACATGCTCGAGTACGGTACCAGAGTGGTGGCTGGGGTGACCCCCGGGAGGGGAGGGTCGAGGGTCTGGGGGGTCCCGGTCTTCGATTCCATCGAGGAGGCCGTGGAGGAGGTGGGGCAAGTGGATGCGACCATCACCCTAGTTCCCCCGGCTCACCTCTTGGAGGCCGTGACCGAGGCCGTAGAGGCCGGAATAGGCTACGTGCTCATCCCGACCGAGAGGGTGCCCGTGCACGACGCCATGAGGATACTCGCCCTAGCCAGGAGGAGGGGCGTGAGGGTTCAGGGACCCGGATCCTTCGGCGTGATAAGCCCCGGCAAGGCGGTCATGGGATGGGTGGGCGGCTCCCTAGAGCTGGCCAAGGAGGCCTTCGTCCCCGGTAAGGTGGGCGTGATCTCGAGGAGCGGTGGACAGACGACCACCACCTCTTGGGCCATAAGCAGGGCCGGCTTCGGGATCACCACCGCGGTGCACACCGGCAGTGAACCTCTGGTGGGACTGACCGAGGCAGAGCTGCTGGCCATGTTCGAGGAGGATGAAGAGACGGAAGCGGTGGTCCTGTTCGCCGAGATAGGTGGAGTTCAGGAGGAAGAGGCGGCCGAGTTCGTGGCAAACGGAGGGTTCACGAAGCCCCTGATAGCTTACGTGGCAGGGAGGATGCTCCCCAAGGGGATGAGGTTCTCCCACGCGAGCGCCATGGTCGTGGGCGATAGAGGATCGGCTGAGAGTAAGATCAGGGCCTTCAAGGAAGCGGGGGTTAAGGTGGCTGAGTCGCCCAAGCAGATAATAGAGTTGCTGGGGGATGTATTATGACCTTTCTAGCTAGGTCCCTGCTCTTCGTACCCGCCAATAGCTGGAGGTTGATGCTGAGCTCCTTGAGGAGCGAGGCGGACGTCGTGGTACTGGACATGGAGGATGCCGTACCCATGGGAGAGAAGGAGACTGCCAGGTGGCTTGTGAGGGAGTTCCTGAAGGAGGAAAGGAGGAAGTTCGGTGGCGAGGTGTTCGTCAGGGTGAATTCGTCCACGACTGGGCTGCTTGAGGACGATCTGGGGTTCACGGTGGTGAAGGGGCTGGACGGGATCGTGCTCCCCAAGACCGAGAGGGTGGAGGACATTAAGTACTTGGAGAAGCGGCTACAGCGCCTGGAGGAGGAGAGAGGACTGGAGGAGGTCAGGATAATCCCGCTGGTAGAGAGCGCGATGGGCGTCGAGAGATCCCTTGAGATAGCCCTCTCCTCGCATAGGATCTGCGCGCTCTCGTTCGGCATGGGGGACTTCCTGAGGGACCTAGGCAGGAGCGTCAGCGACCTCTCCGATGATGAGATCGAACTCCTGTATGCTAGGTCCAAGGTGAGCGTCGCATCCGCTGCGGCCAGAATCCCGGCCTTGGACACCCCCTTCTTGGGGCTGATCATCGACAGGGAGGGGGTGAGGAGGCAGGCCCTCCTGGCTAGGAGGCTGGGTTATAAGGGGAAGTACGCGATCCACCCCTCCCACATACCGATAATCAATGAGGTGTTCACGCCGAGCGAGAAAGAGATTAGAGAGGCCGAGGAGATAGTCAAGGCTTACGAGGAGGCGGTTAGAAGGGGGCTGGGAGCGGCTTCTCATAGGGGAATGATGATAGATAGGATGAACTACGAGCAGGCCAAGGCCCTGCTGGAAATGGTGAGGGAGATCGAGTCCAGATCGGGGCGGCACTCCTAGCCAAGCGACTCATAGTTGATAAGGTAGGCCCCCTAGGTAGCGAGATGCCG
This sequence comes from Thermoproteota archaeon, assembly GCA_027061785.1. Classification (GTDB taxonomy): domain Archaea; phylum Korarchaeota; class Korarchaeia; order Korarchaeales; family Korarchaeaceae; genus Korarchaeum. Next base: position 1,512 of record JAMOVA010000006.1, on the reverse strand, counting down.
GTAGTGATGGATATCCTGTCACAGGTGTGGTCTTGGGACTACTCCTCCCTACCGCCGGAGGTCAGGGAGGAGGCCAAAAAGGCCCTCCTAGACTCCATTGGAGTGGGTATACTCGGCTTTGAGAGGGAGGAGAGGGTAAAGAGATTCGCTTCCCTGGCCTACCCGACCGATAACGGCTCTCTAGTTCTGGGAGCTTGGTGGCGCTCTTCTCCATCGATGGCCGCTCTCGTAAACGGCTTCGCCATCCATTCGCTCGAGTATGACGACTGGTTGAGGCAGGGCTTCGTCCACGCAGGCAGCGCTGTGGTTCCGGCGGCTCTGGCGCTTGGAGAGGGGAAGGTCAGCTGGGAGAAATTGCTTGAGGCCGTGGTTATCGGATACGAGGTGGCCGCGAGGTTTGGAAGGGCCTTCGGCAGGGCTCATTACTCCAAGTGGCACACTACCGCCACTGCTGGGTCTCTGGGTGCTGCAGCTGCCGCGTCGAGGGTGTTGGGGTTGAGTTTGGAGGAGGCTTCTCAGGCTTTGGCGATCTCCTCTTATTATGCCTCGGGGCTCTGGGGCTTCATATCAGGAGGATCGTCCATTAAACCGTTTAGTCCGGGTCACGCCGCCTTTCTGGGAGTTACCTCCTCACTAATGGCGAGGAATGGCATGAAAACGAATCTCAGGGCCTTCGAGGACGAAAGGGGCTTCTGCAAGAACATGGCTCCCGGATGTAGGTTAGAGGAGGCCCTGAACCCTAGATGGGACTATGCCATACTGCTGAACGGTTACAAGTTCTTCCCGACATGCAGGCACACCCACACCGCGCTAACGGCCGCGATAATGCTGAGTGACGAGGTGGAACCAGAGGAGGTAAGGGAAGTCAGGGTGGAGGTATTCGAGGAGGCAGCGAGAGTCGCGGGCATTAGGGAGCCGAAAAGCGTGGATCAGGCTAGATTCAGTTTAACCTACCTAGTGGCGTTGGCCCTCATCTACGGAAGGGTGGGTTTGGATGAGCTGGAGAGGGGGCTCGGAGATGCTAGGGTGAGGACCCTAGAGAGGAAAGTGAATGTGGTGGTGAATCCGGAGCTAACAGCGGAGTTCCCTGAGAGGCAGCCTTCAATAGTTGAAGTTAGAGGGGAGGTGTCCAAGCGGGAGAGGGTGGATTATCCGCCGGGAGATCCGGAGAACCCTGCAAACCTGGATCAGATATACAGGAAGGTGGTTTACGAGGTTAGGGCCTCTCCTGTGGTGGCAGCCCTCTACGACAGACTGAGATCGGGCGAACTCGGTGAGATCGTCAGCATTGTATAATTACTATGGGCCCCTAAAGTTCTACTTAACTCGGTTAAGAGAGATACGAAAATATTACAAACTTGGCCTAACTAATCACTTATTTTTTCTTCTTGTCTGCTGTGGATGTTAGAAAAGGATTGGAAAAGGATGGTGATGGATATTCGGAAGTTTGTTACCACTCCACCCTTACAAACTCCTCTTGCTCATCAGGAGAGAACTCCCTCTCTATCTCCT
>JAMOVA010000005.1 GCA_027061785.1 Thermoproteota archaeon | reverse complement strand
CAGAGGAGGTCGCGCTCGTGGGTATCGCGAGGGGACTCAGGATGCTGTACGGCGGGAAGTAGTAGGACCACCAGACTATGTGGTGGGAGAGCAGGAAGAGGACTGGAATGACCCCCAAGAAGTGCAGGAGGAAGATCCCGGAGACGAAGGTCACCTTGGACCTCTTTATCGCGGCCACTATCGCGTGTACGAAGGCGTCTATGAGCAGGTAGATCTTATGGAAGATGGAGGTCTTCCTCCACACCGGTTGAGCCGTTCTCTTGTAGAGGAACAGATATCGGGACAGCCTGTAGATCATGCCGAACGTAAAGATCGCTATGGTCGGCACGAACATGTCATAGACCGCGAACTCGTAGAGCCCCATTCCAACCCCCTCATACACCGCAAACGGGGGTGATGAGCTTCTCTATTCTCCTGTTTCCCACGAACACATGCACTGAGCACGCTATGCACGGATCGAAGCTCCTTATGGCCCTGACCAGATCGAGTCCGGTCCATTGATCCTCAGGCACCTCCTCGGTTATGGCGGTGCCTATCACCGACTCCTCGTAGGGTCCGGTCTTGCCCCACCTGCCCTTGGGTGAGAGGTTCGCGGTAGTGGGAGCGTGTATCTGGTAGTTCTTTATCCTGTAGTTCTCCACGACCATCCAGTGCCTCACGCTTCCCCTAGGCGCCTCGTCGAATCCGAAGGCCACGGAGAACGATGGCTTCTTCCAAGGCCTTGAGGTCTCGGTCTTGCCGGCTTTCACAAGTTCTAGGCCCATCAGGAGGTTGTTCCATGCCGCTGCAACATCGAGGGCGACGTTGTAGGCCCTTGCCCTCATCCTCTCTATGGTCGTGGAGGCGCCGACCTTGGGTATGTTCCACTCGAAGGTTATCGCGTCCCAAGTGCCGGAGGGCAGTTCGAGAACACCGTTCGTGCGCGGGAGCTCTATCTTTACCTTTCCACCGCTTTGGAGGGCGTGAGCCCACATCCTAGCTATCGGACCTACCTCTATCGGGTATATCTTCCCCTTCCAGACGAACCTGACCGTCCCGGTCCAGGTGTACTTGGACTGCCAGTCCTGAGCCTGCGGGTTGGGGATCGTGGTCTTGTTCCACGGGTGGTACTTAGCTAGTTCGGCGTTACCCCAAACGACGGGATTGCCCATAGGATCCCTGTCCACGAAGGTCGTGTCCCAGTCCTTGTAGAAGCCCCTATCAACCAGCTCGATCGTGCCCAGGTTCATGTCGGTCAGCTTGTCCGTGACCAGTTCGCCGTCGAGTATGAGACCCGGTTTTATGAACCTCTTCCTTCCGGCCTCGTCTATGTTCGCGTATATCTCGTCCGGGCTCTCTCCCAGCGACGAGTAGACCTCTGGATCCTCGAATATGCCGACGCTGAGCAAGTTTGGTTTCTCATAGGTCATTCCCTGTTTCTCGTACCCTATGGAGTTGTAGAAGTTCGCTATGTCCTCCCAGACGGCGACCACCATCTTGACCCACGCCGTGAGCTTGGTTAGTCGGTAAGAGTACTCGATCAGGTTCTCGGTAGTTACGGTGGCCCCAATGCCTCCAGGGATCAGTGTTCTGGGGTGCGGGTGGGTGCCGTAGAACAGCACTCCAGCGTGCCTGGCGATCCTCTGCATCTTCAACGCTAAGATGTAGATCTTCCCTTGGAGGGGATTCAGACCGTCCAGCAGGTCGGCCACGGTGGAGAAACCGTGTATGTCCGAGTTCTCGGCCTTCGTGGCCTTGGCCTCCTCGTAAACGGAGGGCGTCAGCTTGGAGACTATCATCCCGCTGTAGTCGGGACCTGCCAGTATGTTCAGGTGAGTCGGGTGGTCGTACATGTGGTCGGTGGCGGCCCAAGCGAGGTTCCTGATCACCACACCGAAGGGCTTGGGCACCGCACCTAACGCCATGTCGTTGGCCCTTACCGAGGCGTTGGCGTGGGAAGCCGCGCAGACCCCGCATATCCTGCTGGTGAGGTGGACCGCGTCCGGCGGTTCCCTACCCCTGAGGAAGACCTCGAATCCCCTGAACATCGCGGAGAAGGCCCAGGCTTCCTTCACCACCTTGGTAGCCGTGTCAACCACGGCATTCAAACCTAGATGACCCTCAATCCTAGTGATGGGGTCTATGAATATGGTCCTCTCCCCCATCTAATCACCTCCCTCTCCTTCCTCCTTCTTTCCACCCTTTCTAGCCGGTTCACTCATTATGTAGCCAGCAGCGAGTCCCACTGCAGCAGCACCAGCGGTTATGCCAGCCAGGGTTGCCGTGTCGGGCATAGCAGGGGCCTGTAACGGCTTGTAGAAGGGCTCGAACCTGTCAGGGAATCCGGGCATGGTGCACCCGATGCAGACGCCTCCCGTTCTGGTGGGACCACCTATCCCGTCTATCCATCCCACCCTGTTCCACGGGCAGTTGCTCACCGGCCCCTTGCATCCCACCTGGAAGAGGCACTTGAAATCATTGTCTCCCGGATTATCCCTGAAGTCCCCAGCAGCGTAGAAGCCGGCTCTCGGACATTGCTCGTGCGTGGTCCTGCCGAATATGTACACGGGCCTCCAGTACTCGTCCAGTTCAGGTAAGGGTAGCAGGCCGTCAACCGCGAGTATCAGGTGTCCCAGCACCCTAAGTATGGCGTTGCCGTTCGCTGGGCATCCGGGGATGGCTACAGCTGGCCTCGCCTCTCCAGTTGGAGATACCTCCAACTTGCCCTTACCCTGGATGAAGTTCAGGAATGGCTTCGCTTCGGGCCACCTGCTCACTACTCCCTTTATCCCTCTCAGAGGGTCATCAAAGAAGCCGAAAGCTCCCGTGGGGCTCCATCCATCGGCCGAGTAGCCGGTCTTGTCCAACACCTGGCTAGCGACTATGCCCCCGTAACACGCGCAGCTACCGACGGCGACCACCGCGACGGCCCTCTTGAGGAGTCGCCTGACCCACTCATTCCCCGTAACAGGTCGCCCATTCTCCTCTCCGAGGACGAACCACCATCCCCCCGTCTTTGCGGCGGCATCCTCGTCCGGGAAGGAGCCCTCCAAGACGAGTACGTAGGGATCAAGTTCGCCTGCCTCCGCCTTGTGGAGGTACTCTATGGCTGCTTCTCCCCACTCAGGCATTATGGTCTCGTGGAACACGACCCTGACCTTTCCCGGACCTATCGCCGGGTTCTCTCCGACCAGTATCTGTATGAGGTCGGGGGCGCTGCCCTCTATCATCGAGATAGTGTTCCCGGCACAGTCTTGGGACTCGAACCAGATTAGATTAACGGATCCTTGTTTAAGCGCCTCAGCAGCTGCCTTTTGAAGTTTCTGAAAATCGGCTAAAAGAAGCGAGGCAGCTGCGGAGAGTTTCAAGAAGTCCCTCCTAGTAAGGGAGATTGAGGTTAGTGAACCTCCCTCTCTACTCTTCATCCCAAAAACACCTCACATGTACATGTGCGCCACTGTAGTAGTGAGCTGATATACCTATAAATTTAGTTGAATGTTCAGCCGTAAGTTTGGAAATATGATTGTATAAAGAGACCTCAAAAGGTGAATTAGGGGATAGGAGTTCATATTCACCTATTTTGCTACTTCACCGCGTCTACAAATTAAAAAATTAAAAAAATCAAAATTTTTGATATAATATATAACGGTAATATGGCGCAAGATTGATCAAGGTATTTCAGCGTTATTCATTCAAATGTTTTTGAGAATGATCCTATGAGAAAGTCTTCGTCCCGTTTATTAGCTCCACCGGGATTATCACTTTGGTGAGTTCGAAGGGCTCACGGACTGCTGCGATGCTCAGAGTGAGTGGCATAGTACAGGGAGTCGGTTTCAGGCCTTTCATATACAGGATCGCCACGAAAACGAGGTTGAAGGGTCATATAAGGAACATGGGAGGGAGCGAGGTAGAGATCCTCATCGAGGGCAGTTATGAGAGCATTGCCGACTTTCTCAGACTGATATTCGTCGAGAAACCGCCTCCCGCCAAGATAGAGGAGCTGGAGTTCAAGGTGGTCCCTCCCGCTGGGTACTCAGATTTCCGCATACTTCCGAGTGGTGGGGAGAGGCACATCTACTCGATGATCCCCCCAGACATAGCTGTTTGCGACCATTGCCTCAGGGAGGTATACGATCCGACCGATAGGCACTACAGGTATGCCTTCAACAGCTGCGCCTGGTGCGGCCCCAGGTTCTCCATGATGACGGATGTGCCCTACGATAGGCAGAACACCGCCATGGTTGACTTCCCGCTGTGCGATGATTGTAGGAAGGAGTACGAGGATCCCTCCAACTTGAGGAGGTTTCACGCCCAAGGGATCTCCTGCCCGCAATGCGGTCCAAGCCTCTGGCTTGAGGACGCTGAAGGGGGAAGGATAGATGCTGAAGACCCCATAGAAGAGGCTGCGAGGATCATAGACGAGGGGGGGATAGTTGCTATAAAGGGATTGGGGGGCTATCACATCGCCTGCCTGGCCACGGACGACGATACTGTTTCAGAACTCAGGAAGAGGAAAAGGAGGAGGGAGAAGCCCTTCGCCCTCATGGCTCTCGACCTAGGTGTCGCTCGCTCACACTTTCACTTGGATCAGGTTGCTGAGAGCATTCTCACAAGTCCGGAGAGACCCATCTTGCTGGTCTCCAAGAGAGAGGGGAGCCCCATCTCGGAACAGGTGGCCCCCGGGCTGGGGACAGTGGGAGTGATGCTCCCCTACACGCCTCTACATCACATGCTGCTCAATAGCACGAGAGATAGGATCTTGGTGATGACTAGCGGTAACGAGCACAATAAACCGATGTGCACCACTATCGAATGCGCTAGGAAGCGGTTGAAGGGCATAGCTGATTACTTCCTGCACCACAACAGGCGTATAATTAACAGGGTGGACGATAGCGTCGTAAGATTCACGGCCGGCAGGGTAACCATGCTGAGGAGGGGGAGAGGATACGCTCCCGCCTGGATAAGGCTTCCTTCTCAGCTGGATCGACCTGTCATAGCATTCGGGGCCGAGTTACAGACTAGCGGTGCCGTGGGATTCTCCGATAAGGTCGTGCTCACCCAGTATATAGGAGATACCGATGAACTGGAGAACCTAGAGTTCCTCGAGAGGATGCTCAGGTTCTTCATGGGAATTTACGGGATCGATCCCGAGGAGGCGATACTAGTAGCGGACATGCATCCCAGCTACTCCACGAGGAAGTTGGCCGAGAGGTGGGCCGACCTCTATGGGTCGGAGCTCAAGCTCGTGCAGCACCACCACGCCCACGTAACCTCGGTGATGTCCGAGATGAGGGTGAGGCCCGGCGAGGAGGTCGTGGGGATAGCGATCGATGGGCTCGGTTACGGGGATGACGGTACGCTCTGGGGAGGCGAGGTCCTCATCGCGAGCTATGAGGGATATGAGAGGGTCGGGCACCTCAGACCCCAACCCATGCCCGGAGGGGACAGGGCCTCCAAGTATCCGGTCAGGATGCTGATAGGGATGCTGAGCACATTTCTGTCGGAATCGGAGATACGGGAGGTCCTAAAAGAGAGACACCTGATGGATAAACTTCCTGGAGGGGAGGTGGAGGTCGAATTGGCTCTGAGACAATGTTCTAAGGCGCCGCTCATATCGAGCGTTGGGAGGGTCTTGGATTCCCTGTCAGCTCTGCTTGGAGTTTGCTTTGAGAGGACTTATGAGGGAGAACCGGCCATGAAACTCGAGGCCTTCGCTGAGAGGGGATCCCTCATCCAGGACTTGGATATCCCGGTGGAGGGAGGTGTGGTGGACACCAGCGAGCTCCTGAAGCGGATCCTTTACAGCGAGGATAGGAGCAGGAGGGATCTGGCGTACACCTCGATTTACCTGATTGGAAGGGCTCTGGGCAAGGTTGCCCTCCGGGCTTTGAATAGGGTGGATTCCGAGATCGTGATGGTCTCTGGAGGGGCAGCCGTCAACACCCTGCTGATCAGGGGTGTGGAGGATGCGCTGTGTAGGGAGGGCGTTCAACTCGTTCTGAACTCTAAGGTACCTCCAGGCGATGGTGGGATCGCCCTGGGTCAGGTTGCAGCTCAATTGGGTGATGGATGATGGAGGTCTCCACTCCTTACAGGGATCCCAAGATCTCCCGATTGATCGTAAGTGAGATCAACAAGATAGCTAGCGAGCTGGACGATCACGTGAAAATAATGGACTTCTGTGGGACTCACGAGTGGACCATCACTCATTACGGAATAAGGTCCCTGATGCCTGAGAATGTCGAGCTCGTCGCTGGTCCCGGATGTCCGGTGTGCATCACACCGGGATACTACGTGGACATCGCCGTCAAGCTTGCCATGGAGGGAGTGAGGGTTTTCACATTCGGAGACGTGTATAGGCTACCGGGAAGCTCTAAAGGCGCCCCTAAGAACTTGGAGGAGGCTAAATCGGAGGGAGCTGACGTTAAAATAGTTTACAGTGTGGCCGATGCCATAAGGCTGTCAGCAGACGGTAAGGAATCCGTTTTCCTCGCCGTCGGTTTCGAAACCACGGCCCCCGCCACGTTAGGTCCCATTCGCAGGGGAGATGTTCCAGATAACCTGAGCTTCATCGTCGTCCATAGGCTCACCCCTCCCATAACTAAGTACGTCCTAGAGAACTATCCCCAATCGCCGATAAGGGGGATAATAGCTCCCGGACATGTCTCGGCCATAACTGGTGCATCCGAGTGGGAGTTCGTGGCCGAGGACTATGGAATTCCAGTTGTAGTGTCCGGTTTTGAGCCGGTAGATGTGCTCCTCTCCATACTGGAGATATTGAGGCAGATAAGAGATGGTCGCGCCGAGCTGGTCAACGAGTACTCGAGAGTGGTCAGGTGGGAGGGGAACCTGAGGGCTAAGGAGGTCATGAGGTCCACCTGCGAGGTGGTCGATGCGGGATGGAGGGGGATAGGTTTCGTCCCCGAGAGCGGCCTCCAATTGAAGGATGCTTACTCTAGGTACGATGCCCTACTCAAGTACGGTATACCCGAGCTATCTGAGGAGAGGTGGATGGAGGACCTCCCACCCGGGTGCAGGTGCGCGGAAGTCACTCTGGGAATGGCCAAACCGACTGATTGTCCGCTCTTCAAGAAAATATGTACACCTGAGAGGCCTTACGGGCCCTGCATGGTCTCATCGGAGGGAACATGCCTCATATGGGCCAAGTACGGTGGTGACGAGCTGCTCAGGGGGCTCAGGGAGGAGTTCCCTTCACGTTAAAGTAACACTATAACGTATGTTTAGTAATACTTATGAGTAAGCCCAGGAGCTGCTCGAGGGATGCGCCTTGCACATACCCGATGGATTCCTTAGCCCCCTGGTGGCCCTGTCCCTCTACGTGATTTCCCTAATTGTGGTTGCGTACTCGGGAAGGAAGTATTTCAAGGAAGGAGGCGACATTTACTATTTATCGGTGATGGCAGCGGGCATCTTCGCCGCTCAGATGCTGAACTGGCCCATTCCCGGGGGGACCTCCGCGCATCTGGTGGGAGGGGCCCTTGCCGGTATTTTACTGGGCCCATTCGGTGGATGCTTGGCCATGTTCATGAACCTGCTCGTCCAGTGCATCCTCATGGGTGATGGAGGGATCACCGCGCTGGGTGCCAATACATTCAACATGGCCATAGTGGACGTGTTCCTGGGCTACCTCATTTACAGGCTAGTAATGCGCATGTCGGGTGGGAAGAAATTCCTAGCTGGTTTCTTCGCGGGTTGGCTGGCCATAGCTGCAGCTGCCGTTGTGTGTGGAGTGGAGATAGGACTCTCCCCCCAGTTCGGCTATCCTTTGAGTGTGACCGTTCCCGTGATGGGGACCTGGCACCTCCTCTTGGGACTGGTGGAGGGAGTAGCTACCGGGTTCATCGTCAGCCGGGTGGAGGTGATCGGTAAGTGAGGAGATCTTACCTCCTGATCCTGATATTGGTCCTAGTGAGCCCCATCTTCGGGGTTATCGGGGCCGAGATGGTGGGGTACCACGAGCCACTAGATGTGGCCGCGGAACTGATCGGGCTCGGCGAGAGTGAACCTATCTGGACGGGGATCTTCCCAGACTACACGGTACCGGGCGTACCGGACGTAATAGGGTACGTGATATCGGGGTTTGTCGGCGTAGGGGTCCTCCTCCTGCCTGCCCTGCTGAGGGGTAGAAGAGATTGACGTGGCTGGAGAAGGCCTTCACCGATCTGATGAGGGGGTTGGGAGACTGGATAACCTCTTTCGAACTGCTCAGGGGCAGGGTACACAGCTCCCCGATCCTGTCCTTCCCTATAACCGTTTTTCTGGCGTCAATTCCCTCGTTCTCCTCTGATGTAATCCAGATCGTGTATCTCTCCATCGTAGCCACCCTATGGGGATTTTGGCTCATTGGCCGTGCGTGGACGAGGTTCCTGAAGATCTCGGTGGTGTGGGCGATCTTCACCTCCATGATAATGCTCCCCAAGGTATACCTGTCCGGGTCCCTCGATCCCCTAGTGACGCCTCTCAGAGTCCTGTCCAGCCTCCTAGTCCTAGAAGCTTCCGCGACCCTCTTCGGCACCAAGTCCATACTTGAGGGGCTTGCATTGATAGCCCCCCAGCTCCCCGAATCTTTAGACATAATGCTCGGGCAGATCTCGTACTATTTGAGGAATGCTGGTTGGTTGATAATCGCAAAGGGGTCTAGGAACTTAGATGAAAGTCCTTCTATGAGATACGAGGTCATATCGCTCGCGGCCTCTGAACTGCTCAACCGTGGGAGGGAGAGGGCCTTCACGATCTCCTTGGCTAGAAGATCGAGGGTATGGGACTCCTTACCCGGTAATTCCCCTGTGAAGAGAGATACCATTTTGATAGTGACCTTCCTCCTGTCCATGTCCCTGTCGTGCGTGAGGTGGATCCTGTGATACTCTCCCTGAGGAACGTCAGCTACTCGTACCCAGACGGAACGCCTGCTCTCAGAGATGTGAACTTGGAGGTCAGGCCGGGAGAGATCACATTCGTTCTAGGACCCAACGGCTCGGGAAAGACCACCCTACTCCTCCTGATGGCGGGTCTCCTGAGTCCCACCGAGGGAGAGGTGAGCTTCGATGGGAAGCCCGTGGGAAACTGGTTCAGGAAGCGCTGCGGCATACTATTTCAGGACCCTAGAGACCAGCTCCTAGCTCCAACTGTGTGGGAGGATGTTGCACTTGCACCGAGGCAGCTGGGAATGGATGAGGGAGAGGTGAAGAGTAAGGTCGAGGAGGCCCTCCGGTTCTTCGGGATAGAGGACCTGGCGCTCAGATCACCACTGAGGTTGAGCAGGGGACAGGCCGCCAAGGTGATCTTAGCGGGGCTCCTCGCCCACGATCCCGAGGTCCTCCTTTTGGATGAACCCTGGTCCTCTCTAGATGCAGAAGGAACGGAGCGTCTCCTCGAGCTCGTGAGGCGCTTCAGGGAGAGGGATAGAATCGTGGTAATAAGCTCCCAGAACTCCGACATGGCCGCCGAGATTTCCGATACAGTACACATCCTGAAGAACGGCGAGCTGGTAATGAGCGGTCCGGCTGCCGACCTGTTAGTGAAGATCGAGAAGCTTCGTGAAGTTGGGATAAGGCCTCCTCTAGTTCCCTCGGTTTCCAAGGCGGTCTTTCCCTCCTACCCACCCATGCTGAGGCTCGAGGACCTCCTCACCAAACTCGGACGTTTGGACCCCGAGGAAAACCCTTCCCAGACCTGAGCCCGGTTATTTGTAGCTTGAATAGCGTTTTACCCGGATCATTATCCTCACCACTAGAATTATTAGGGATCTCTGTGGGGCTGTCCAGATAGGGATGAAAACGGAACTGAGAAAGAAGTTGAGGGAGATAAAGGTCCGCAAGGATGTGATGCTGTTATACAGGGGACATGTAATCTTGGATGCGAGGCTTGCCAAGATATTGGAGGAGGTCGAGAGGAAGGGGTCTCTCCTCGCTGCCGCTAGAGCCCAAGGGGTATCCTACTCTTGGGTTTGGAGCAGAATCAACAGGGTAGAGGAGCTGCTTGGCGAGAAGTTGATATCGGTGAAGCGAGGTGGATCCAAGGGCGGTGGTGCTGCTCTGACGGATCTGGGGAAAGAGCTCCTCAACATGTACGTGGAAAATCTGACTGAGGGAAGGACGGAAGTCAAGAAGGAATCCATACTAGCTGGAGGGTACGATCCCCTGTTGGAGAAGGTCGTGGAACCCCTGGGGGATAGAATAGATCTAACTTGGAGCGGTTCCCTCGGAGGAATAGCTAAATTGATTACGGGCGAGGCGGACATAGCGGGCATTCACTTGTACGATCCCGAGAGTGGCAATTTTAACAGACCGTTCATCGGTAGATTCTGGCTTTCGAACTCGGTGATATTACTTAGAGGCTATGATAGGGAGATAGGAGTCATGTTCAGGAAGGAAACGGGACTCACGTGCGTATCAGATATCATAGAGAGGGGATTGAGATACGTCAATATGTCTCCCGGGTCCGCCACTAGGTTGCTGGCTGACAGGATCCTGATTATGGAGATGAGGAGGATGGGTCTCGAGGAGACCGATCCGTCCAAGTTCGTGAAGGGATACGACGTTCAGGTAAGGACTCACGTAGGAGTGGCCAAGAAGATAGTTAAGGGCGAGGCTGACGTCGGATTTGGTATAAGGGAGGTGGCGGAATCCTTCGGTTTGGGATTCTTGAGGGTCATGTGGGAGAGTTATGATTTCGTCGTTTGGAAGGGATCGCTCAAGAAGCCCTCTATAGAGGAGTTCCTCGAGAAGTTAAAATCAGGGGAGGTGAGGAGCTCGGCCTCCGAGCTGAGGGGCTATCGAATTCCTGATAACGTGGGGGAGATCATCTCCTGATCCCGCCCTCTGCTTGTAAAAGATTTTTAGCCTTCAAAGTGATACTTCTATTGGAGGTGAGATATTGCCCCTCTTGAGGAGAAGGAGACACCTCCCTCTGAGAGTGGAGGATGTGATGAGCACCCCTCCCATAACCGTGGATAGGGAGATCTCCATAGAACAGGCCGCCAAGGTGATGGACGATAACAACATCAGCAGCGTGATGATCGTGGATAAGGACGGTAAACTCGTGGGCATATTCACGGACAGGGACCTGAGGTTTGCCGTGGCTGAGGGCAAGGTGGGTAAGGGGCTTCCAATTCACATGCTCATGACCGAGAACCCGATAACCATCTCGCCCAGCGATCTGGTGATCGACGCCATGAAGAAGATGAGAGACGCTGACATCAAGCACCTGCCGGTGGTGGACGGGGAAGGCAAGCCCATCGGTATGATCACGATGAGGGACATAATAGACGTCGCTTGGTTGCTGCTGGAGGTGCTCGCCCCCTCCTAATCTATTTTTCAGTCAGGAAACATGTCCTCGACCTGATTCGTCTTGGGGTTCCATACCTTCAGCTTCACGCCCTTCTTCTCCTTGGGCTCTATCAGGAGTTGACGGTGAGGTGTCTTCGTTGGGATTATGAAGTACTCATCTACCCTCCCGTCGTCGTGGTAGAGGACCAGTTTGTACTTATCCTCCGTTCTTTCCTTGGTTACCGGATCCCTGTACTCTATCAGAGCGAACCTCCCTCTAGAGACGATGGTCCTTATCTCCCTCTTACCCTTCTTACTTACGGTTATCGCTTCCTCTATCGACATCGATTAGACTGGGCGGTGATCCGTTAAAACGGTTCCCTCAAATCAGTACTCCATGCCGCCGCCCGGGGAGAACGTCCTGACCTCCCCTTTCTTCATGGTGAGCTTCAGCATATCTCCCACTGTCGGCCTGCCGAGGGTCTCGTACTCGTCTATCGTGAGGGTTATGGTGACGGTGGGCATCTGCACCTGGCCCATGGGCAGGGGGAGCTTCATGTACTTCTCCATGGCCCTGACGACTTGGAACATCATGGCCTCCTCCTCGCTCTCCGGAGGTGGGACCTCCTCCACACCTCGAGGCCTGCTCAGGGAGAGGACTATTCCTGAGGGAGTCTTCCTGACCTCGGTCACCTCCAAGTAGAGTTCCAGCATGTCTATCATCCAACCTCCTAGCTCCACCTACTTAAGGTTTGCAGTGGTGGGAATAGTCCGAGGGCGACGGCGGCGAAGAAGGCTATGATGAAGTAGAATAGGAGTCTGTCTGCCAACCCGCCCGTCTTAAAGGGCCCTTTTACCCTCCTGCCTAGGAGAAGCACGTCAACGCCGGACCTAGTCAGTGAATCCAAGAGCAGGTGACTGGAGTAGCCTATCAGCCAAGGCACTGAGAGCCCGTATGGATGGAGCACATAGGTCGTGATCGATAGGACCCAAACGTTGTGAAGGGTCTTCCTGTGCTCAACCAAGGGTAGACCTCTCAGGTAGTAATCCAGATCCGGGAAGAGGGACGCCACTAGACAGACTGCAGATGGAAGCGGATCCAGCCTCCACCTGAGTAGCAGGGAGACCCAATAGAGGACGAACGCTGCGAAGACTAGATGGGTCCTCCTCATCAAGGAAGTTCCCCCTGCTCAGTGCTCAGGCCTTCCTCACTCTCGGCTGGATCAGCCTCCTCCTCATTCCCTCCTCCACTATGGCATTTGCCAGCTCCTCCGGTGTGGAGTAACCCCCAGGATAGTCCCTTCTCTCGGAGTACACTCCTACGACTGGAGGAGCGATCTCGGCAAGTAGGGACTCGGCTTCCTTGGCGCTCCACACAGCTAAGGCTTTTAGAATCCTCTCATCATCTCTCACTAACTTCTGGAATCCGAGTAGGATGAGGACATCGGGATCCACAGGCGCCAGGCAGCCCACCATCCTCCTGATCTCATCCAAGGCGTCTGGCACATACGTCGTCGATAGGACCACCCTGTTGGCCGAGTGTGCCACTATCAGACCGGCCCCTGCTTCAGCCAGTTCCCTCATCTCCTTAGCGAGTCCGACCTTCCTCAGCTGAACAGCTGCAGCGACCCTGTATCCGGAGCTGGCCAGCATGTTGACCAGCGGTTTATAGAGAAGATCTTTCCTCCCTCCCAAGAGAGCCACGACCATCATGCTATCATCCCGGCCACCTATCACCTGCGATGAACTTCGCTAGGGCCATCAACACACCGTGGGTGTATAGTTCTGTCCTGCTCACCACGCCCCTGGTGAAGTAGCCTATCGCCCCCTCCTCCCTCTTTATCTCGGCCTTCCCGCTTATCTCCGCCATGAGATCCCCGAGCTCCACTCCAGTGAGCAGGCTTGCTGTGAACCTCTTCGGGCATTCGAACCACCCGCTGGTGCCCGTACCGTAAATGCCGTCCTTCCTCTCCACCCAGACGAAGCCAGCGCAGTAGTACCGGCCACCCAAGTGGAAGACGCCTCCTTCTATACCCACGCCGAAATCCGAATTCAGAGCGGCCATCGCCCCTCTAGCCCTGTTCATGGCACCCACTATGGCCTCCTGACCAACTGGTTCGGGAGAGACACCGCTGTCCACCTCCACGCCCCTCACTTCGACCTCCCATATCGAGGAGAAGGCCCTCCTAACCGCTTCGATCTTCACGGGATTGGTCGAGCCCACTGCCACGAGCATCTCTATCGCTCCCGACAGGATAGGCATACTTATTATTGCTCACTGTGAATCATCGAGGTGATCTTCTGTCTATTGAAGTGGAATCCCAGATAGAGGAGTTCCTCAACGGAATGGGTGTGAAGTATCAGAAGGAGGAGGGCGTCATAGCTTCCCTCTGGAAGGTTGGGGACGGCGAGTACTGGGTGTTCGTCCTCGCGGGTGACGACTGGGTGGCCATAAGGACCACCATACTGGAGAGTGGGAAGGTACCGGATAGTGCGGAGTTCTACAGGGCCCTGCTCAACGCCCACTATACGCTCGCGGAAGTAAGGTACGATGTGGATGAGGAGGGCAACCTGGGATCCAGTAAGACGATTCCCGTTTCGGGGATGAACAAGGACATCTTCGCCAGCGAGTTCAACTCGGTGGTCTTCGCGATAGACTACTTCAGACAGGAAATAGCTCCCAAGTTCGGGATAGAGCTCTGAGCGGGTGCTGGCTCTCTAGTCAGCTCCCTCCTTGCCCTTCCCTCCTCCTTCACCTCTCTTCTATGAACTCGTCCACTGCCATCCCGAAGTGCCTCGCCTTCTTCTCCTCCACGTACGCTAGGATCTGATCTCCCGGCTTCACCTCACTAACCGGTATGGGGGTTCCGTCAGGTTTCATGAGAGGTACCGTTTCAGCAAGCTGCAGCACCGCCCATCCCTCCGCGTCCTGAGACTTGGCCCTCACCAGCACCAGGGGCCTCCTCTCCACCTTGGCCCTCCCGACGCTCACCGCCCTTCTCTTACCGTCCTTCGTGACAGCAAGCACCTCCGTTCCAGATTTGACCTCCGACAGGTACTTGGTCTTCCCGCCGGGCACCAAGATGTAGTTGGAGACCGCTCCCGCGTTCACCCTGAACTCCCTCGGCGAGGTGAATGGGGATTCTATGTTCTCGCTGTGGACCAGAAGGAAGAAGGAGGCCGATCCTCCTACGAGCATTCCTTCGCCCTTGGAGAGGATTGATGTCGTGTCCACGCACACCCTGTCCCCCATCCCGACCTCCCTGACCTCAGTGACCTCGGCCACGACCAGTTGAAGGGGAGATGCCTCCTCCAACATTCTCCTTACATCTGCCAACTTACTGGGATCCTTTAGTGGCATCACAACGCCCTTTATGCCCACTTCCAGCACTCCCAACAGAGATCTGGCCTCGTCCAGCGTCTCAGCTATAGCATATATCCTGTCGCCTCCCCCCAGACTAGCTATCAGGTTCTCTAGGGGGATTATCTTCCATCCCTTGCTATCGATGAGCACCTTGCCCGTAGAGGCAGTCTCCTCGACCACGGACATGTCCTCGGGTCCCTTTATCCTCACTAGGGTGATCTCCCCCTTGGAGGGCCACTCCTCAACTCTCACGATGTGCGCCGGATCTACGAGGTTTTTGACCCTCTCCTTCGCTTCTGAGGACAGAGCGACTATCTTAAAGCCCATCTCGCTTGCTTTTCTGATCACGTCGTCTGGAGAATCATCAGCTAATAGGAAGAACTCCTTGGAGCTCGCTGGCATTGCCCTAAAGGGCTATCCAACTAATTTAAGTTGAAGTGCGGTTCGCTCCGCATATCATGGAGTGGAAGCTACAGTCTCAGTGCAGCCTTCTCGTAAACGGGATCTAGGAACTCATAGTTCTCGATGAGACTTAGCCTCTCCAACCTCTTGATTGTTCTGGATAAGGAGGATTTTGCTATTACAGCCCCTTCCTTCTCCTCTATGAGCTTCCTTACTTGGCTCCAGCTCCTCGCCCCTCTGGCAATGGCCTTGAGGACGAGTTTCTCCCTAGGATCGAGTTTCATCAACTCGGTGACGGCCATCCCAATGGCCATTTCCGCTATGGCCTCAAAGTCCCCTTTACCCTCTGCGTAGGATTTACCGAACATGACGAGCCATCCTACTATCCCGTCGAAGAATTCCACGGCCTTCTCCACCTCCTCCATCGGAGGTTCCATTCCCATTTCTCTGAACCCCCTTACCAAGAACTCCTTGGACTGCTCCCTAGCGAACCTTTTCACCTCGACCTCATAGGCGTACCTCCCATAGAGGGGAGAGGAAGGATCTTCGAGCCTGAGGAATCTCCTGAGCATGCCTATCTCTGAACCCGTGAGGATGAGGGTCACATTGTCCAAGTTGTCGTAGGTGTAGGCTATCATATCCCTCACCTCGGACATGAGGGGCTGCCTCAGATGCTGGATCTCGTCCAATACCACGACGAACTCGCCCAACTTGTTCAATTCTGTTAGAAGACCTGAGAGGCTCAGGGAATCCGTTCCTCTCCACCGGATCTCAACCTCAGCGCCTGCTATCTTAACACCCCTTATACCCTTCAGGAACTTTCTCATCTTGCTCAATGACTCCTCAAGCCCCCTAGCCACCCTCTCGTAGAGATCGGCCCGCCGGACGACGCCCCTCATGTCAACTAAAAAACCCCTCTTACCCTCTAAGAAGCACCAGGCCACGCTAGTCTTACCTATTCTCCTAATACCCAGTAGTAGGATGAGAGGATATCTGCCAGACGCTCTTTCCAGCTCTTCTAGCTCCCATTCCCTGTCGAAAAGGTCTTTTCTAGATTTCTTAGGCCTCAGGTCGAATAGCATTAGTTCCGCCCCGGAACTTAGTTCCGCCCCGGAACTATTAAAGGTTGCCAGTAAGATGGAATATCAGGGGGAGACTCTCCTCCTCAGATATGTCCCTTCTATGAAAACATCGCTAAATTCAGGATCCCTGGCCAGATCCACGTAGGTAACCCTGGAGTATAGCTCATTAAAGCTGATAAACGCGTCCTCACTCAGTATCAAGAGTTTAGCCCCTGATAACGCTGTGTTACCCAAGGAGACCACCATTTCCGGCTCGACTGGTGGGATGAGGCCTATCTCAATGGCATCTAACGGGTCCACGTGGCTCCCGAAGGTACCAGCGAGGTAAACACCTCTCAGGTCCTCATAGCCCAAGCCCTTCCTCCTCATGAGGATCCTCCAAGCCGAATAGACCGCAGCGACCGCCTTCTGGATCTCCCTCACATCCCTCTGCGTCACCTCTATCCTCGGCGAATCGACCAGCCTGAGCCTCCCCTCCAGCTCCCTGGACATCCTCCCGTTCTCCGAGAGGAGACCCCATCTCAGCATCTCGGCCACGGCGGAGATGAGTCCTGAGCCGCTTAAACCCACGGGTCTTCCCTCTACCTCTATCTCGACTCCCTCCTCGGTGATCTTCACCTTGTTTATCGCTCCACGAACGCCGCCTACCCCGGATGGGACGTTAGATTCGAAGGCGGAGCCTGCTGGCGCGCTGGTCGCCAGCACATCGTCCGTCACCAGCATCACCTCGGTGTTCGTCCCCAAGTCGATCAGGAGATAGGGTCTCTCCAGCTCCAGCATCTCAGCAACTATAAGGTCGGATAAGGCATCGGAACCGACGAAGCCTGCCAGTGGTGGGGGGACCACGAGCCAGCTCTCGGACAGCTTCTCAAATCCGGCCTCCTCCGCTGGCCCGGAGACCCACATCTTGAGGGGAGGCTCGAACGGTGCTACAGATAGAGAATCGACGGGCAATCCAAGGAGGAGCGCGTGCATCACCGAGTTTCCGACCACCGAGACTATGGATACATCATCCTCCCTGACATCAGCGGCCTTGCAGAGCTTTGAGGCCAGATCCTCTATGCCCTGAATCGCTAGGCTCCTCAACACCTCCCTCTCACCTTCCAAGGCCTTCTCCAGCCTAGTGACCACATCAGCTCCCCTAGACACCTGGGGATTCCTCACGAACCCCTCCACCAAGGGTCTCCCGCTCCTCAGGTCGAGCAGCGATCCGGATATGTTGGTGGTCCCGAGATCCACCGCAAGTCCTACTTCTCCTCCTCCGGAGCGGAACGCTATTCCTCTGAAGCTGAGTGAAGGTTCGGGGAGGGATCTGGGGAGGGCCATATCTCTAGGTCCGGATTTCCTGATCGAGGGACTCAGCTCGAATCGGGGCATCATTCCCGAGACCGTGGCCACGGGAGTTATCTTGGGGACCTCAACAGCTACGTCCCC
>JAMOVA010000004.1 GCA_027061785.1 Thermoproteota archaeon | reverse complement strand
TTCCTAAGCAGCTCTATCAATATATCCCTCCACCGACTCAGCTCTTCCGATATCATCTCCGAGGCAACCCTGGCCCTCTCATATTCGTCGGAGAGGTTGAGATCGGCAGGGACTTTAACTGTGGTATTTCCTCCGAGAACAGCGATATCACGGTATCCCCTATCACAGCTGATATTTCTAGTTAATATCGGGAGAGACTTAGTTTCATTGGAAGATCTCTTTGGTTCACTGGAAATGAGACTTCCATCAAACTCAGAGAAGCCCGCACTACTGAGCTTATGAAACTGCGATGTTAGAGGTAATGACAATAAGAGAAAGGCAGCGATAACGATAGAAAGAACCGCTAAATTGATCTTATGCGACATATTATGATGCCCATAGTGTTTATCACTTATAAACGTTTGCCAGATCACAGGATTACTGTGTAAGTATTAGTATTTTCGGCGAAAAATATTTGCCTACTTACAAAATTGGGCGCCAACTTATCCCTCATAATCCCCCGACTCTGGGTGGAACTAGTAGGCTGATAAGACGGAGCACTGGCTTTCAGTCCTATCGGCAGCCCCTCGAAGAAAAAGGAGGGATTTAGGGTGATAAAGGCACCGTTGCAGGCAGAATGATATATTCGTAATCAGCCTCGACGTAGCCTGATCCTCTTCCTATTCCCCTCCTCGGTCGGAATGAACAGGAAGAGAAGCATCAAAGCCATGGATAGCAGCGCTGCGATCCTTATTAACTCGAAGTAAATCGAGTTAATGCCCCTTCCGCCTTCCTTTTCCCTCTCAAGTCCCGAATCAATCCCACCCGTATTCGTCTGATGTACGAGTCCCTCCGCCTCCACGGTCGAGTTCTCCCTTGGAGCCTCATACCTCGTGTCCTCACTGCCTTGGGATGGTACCTCGGTGAGGTTAACGACTGCGGATTTCGAGAGATTACCTATTGCCCCAACGCTTCCTTTTTCCAAGGGCGAGCTAACCGTTGTGCTTACTGATCTCCCCATCCTCGGAAGTACCTTGACCTCTATCTCTCCCAGTTCAATGCTTCCGTTCCCGCCGGACCATAGGTAGACCAAGGATCCTCCTATTACAACCGAGTTCACGTCGTTTGGTACTGAGAGAATGACTCTCAGATGCCTTCTCGCATGTGGGGGAACGCTGTAGCTCCAGACCAGCTCTCCTGCTCTCGGACTGAGGTTTCCCGGCGAGGAGGTCGCGGCCATGAACTTGGTCCCATTGAGACGCAGGAGAAGAGTGTAGTTGGCTCCCACAGTCCCCTCGTTACTCACAAGAGCCTTGACCGCTAGGATGCCTCCCTCGACGACTTCTTTCGTCTCCGTACTCAGGAATCCCGTGATATTGACGTATTTCTTGGGTACGAGCCTAATCTCCAAGTTCTTCACTCCCATGACTCTCATGAATCTGGGAACCCTCTCCGGCGTCAGGTAGATGCTGCACGATTCCCCTTCCATCAGGTCTCCTGGAGCTCTAACGTTTATCCTGCCTCTTCTCCTCACCTCGTGGTCTCTAGTTCCCTCGATACTCAGATTCCAACTCTCACATCCCTCTGTGTGGACCTCAACCCTTCCCAGCGCCCCCACGTCGTAGGGAATGCTCAGGGACTGGGAGGGCAGCACCTCCCTCTCTATTCTTTGCACGATCCTCACCGTAGGATCTCCGAACTCCTCCACGGTGAGGGGATCATCGCTACCTCCAGAAGCCACGGTGCAACCAGGATCACAGCTGGCCTCGGCTCTGAGAGAGATGACACTCCCGAGAGGAGCCCCTTGGCTTATAGAAGCGTTCATGAACATGGTTTCGTTTCCTCTTTCCCTTAGGCTGAGGGTCCAAGTGATGACCCTTCCTTTCTCGTCGAAGGAGGCCTGCCCTGAGCTGATTTTGAGTTTAACGTCCCCTATCTGGCTAGGCACTCTCATGAGGATCTTCAGGTCCGTATCATGGTCGCAGGTGCTCCTGACCCCGAGCCTGTAGGGGATCATTCCACCAGGAGAGACCGACCAGCGCTTAGGAGTAGTGAGTGACATGTAGGTCGTGCAAACTCTCTCTCCCTCTATCTCACCACCTTCTTCCGTCTCTTCGCCCCTGTAAGTGGCTAGGGCATACTGGTACCTCCACACACCAGAGGAGGGAGGGGACAGGAAACCACCCCCACTCTCCGTTGGCGGATTCGGATACTCGCCGTCCCACGAGTAGAAACCGGAAAGCGGCCCGTCCGGAGTCCCGAAAGTGTAAGGGTTATATCGAAGGACCGATCCACTCACGGCCTCCTCCTCAACTATACGCCACCATGTGGACACATCTTCGTAGGTGAAACCAGCTGGCCCGTACCTGCCCTCCGGATCCCATGATCCGGAGACGTAATCGGGAGTGGTGTCACCGTCGTCCCCTCCCCTGTACAGCCTCAACGTCAGACCCGTTATCGGATGTCCGTGAGAATCCTCAACCTTCACGTAGCCAAGCCACTCCTTCACCGCGTCGCCCCTCGCGTTGTCAGAGATCAGATTAGAAGACAGCGTGTGCGACAGGGGTACCCAGACGTTGTCCAGCACATGGAGACCGTAGCCCTCGTTCTCCTCTATGGTGTTAACCTGAAACCACGTCATGGTGGACAGCACATCGTCACTCGGGTCCAGCGGTGCTGAGTAATCACCGTAGAAGGGTTCCACTCTCACTCCATCACCGCCGTTCTCTTGGATGATGTTCCTTCCCATTGTGAAGGACTCGCTCCCTATCACGTAGATCCCATGCCTAGCGTTTCCGTTCACGAAGTTAGCCTCCACGTCATCGTACTGAGTCCTGATCAGGATGATACCATCTCCATTATTTCCCCTCACTTGGTTACCAGCTACTACCGTGCCCTCCGGACCGGGTCGCATCCCTGTGGGGGTGAGGGCGTAAACTGGGAAAGGGAACGTTATATCAGATGGAAAAGATGCACTCAGGACTGAGATCCCCGCGCCGTTGCCGTCCTCAGGGTTCCCCGTGTAGGTACCGGAGAGATCATAGGCCCCCACCTTGTTCTCTACCACCGAATTGCCATCGCTCCCCTCCCCCATGATCACTATTCCCTCAGCTATGTGCCCAAACACGATGTTACCTTTGACTTCATTGGACGAAGATTCATCGGTGAGAACTATCCCATAGTACCCGTCTGGAACGAGCGTGTGATTGCTCCACACCACGTTGTTCCTTATCGTGTTGTCAGAAGATCCCGAAACAAGGATGTTCTGGTAGTGACTGTACGCGATGTGATTGTTCTCGACTATGTTGTCATGGGGACCGTCGATCAACACGATTCCTCCATCGCTTTCAGGCCCCGGACCGTCTCCATTAGGGCGAGGGGAGAAGGCACCATTCACACCAACCCTGTTCCCCTTTATTAGAGTTGAGGCTACATCCCCCCTCACAACGATGCCGGCTCCCGAGTTGTCGTACACGAAGTTATACCTCACATCAACTCCTCTGACACTTCCGCCATTAGCTTCAACCTTCAGACCCTCTTGGGCGTTCTTATAGATGTCGTTAACCCATATCCAACCCCCGGTGGCCTGACCGTACACGAGGACGCCCTGCTTCCCGTTATCGTGGATTAGGTTATGCCTATAGTTGAGGGACGAATCCACCCCGATGTAAACACCATCCACCGGATATCCATCCCCCCTGAGGAGCACCCCTTGATCAGCGTTGTAGCCCACATCGCTATTGACCAGCTCCGTCACTGAGGTTCCGGAGTAGTCCGGGCTCGCGTAAACTTGGACACCTATTCCGTTATTACTGACGGTCAGGTGCGAAAGGGTGACAGTCGCGTTACCTGACCTGAGGATGTTTATGCCCCCTATCTCCCCACCTGAGGATGCTCCACAACTGGTGATCGTGGAAGAATCGATGATCACCCTGCCAGAGGTAGCCCTGACCACGATCCCCCACTGGGAGGCTCCTTGCACCTGAACTCCTCTGAGGGTGGTGACGGAGCCGGGGATGCGGGGTTCGACGACTATACCTACAGGGGAGGAGAGGAAACTCGAATCTTCCACCAAGATGGATCCAGAAGGAAATCCCCATACGAAGATACCCATGGCGTAAGAGGAGAAGTCCCGGAAGGTGAGCCCCCTTACTATCTCATCAGTCGCAAAAGAACTATCGTCCCACGCATAGGCATTGAAGGCGTGATCTACAACACCCCTCCCCGATATAGCCACGCTCCCACCGCCGTCTATGATGAGGGGGCATCTCAAGTCGGGAAGAGGGCCTAGTGCGGGATCCAGCTCTATGGTGCCGGACACGGAGAACTGAATGATGTGCTGGACCCCCCAATCACAGGTTCCCGGTGGTTGGGCGGCATTTAGGGCCTCCCTAAGGGTACAGTCCGCGGAGTTACACACTCCGTCGTCGTGATCATCGAGGGTGTTCACAGTGAAAGTCGTAGCCCTCACCTGCTTAGGCGCTAAAGCGGCGAGGAGCAGAACAACGATTAGAGCAACCCTCATCCCTCTTGATGGAAAGCTACCCATGATTTCCTCTCCCCGCCCTGAGGACTCTTTTGTAATTAAACTTTTATAATTAAACTAATAACCCATGAAAATTAAGTATTTTGATCACTTAACACCGAGATCCGTAGGGGACCAATCTCAGAATCCACGGTTCGCGGGAGAGGCCCGTAAGGCCGTAGCTGCATATGACGGGTATGCTCTACTCAGAACTTCACGGAAGAGGTTGCCCAGAAGTGCGTGGACACGGCAAGTGAGGTGGTGGAGTTTGTCAAGAAGGAGATGGAGAGGGGCTGTTGAGAAGTTCGCTGAGTGGGTGAGAGGCCACTATGGGGGAGGCGTAGTCATCATCTTCGGAAGCAGGGCTAGGAATGAGAGCTATGCCGCCAGCGACACCGATCTTCTAGTCATACTGGACAGATCGGATCTCGATACCCTTTCAGATCTGTTAAGGGAGGCTTATCGGGTGGGGATCCCAAATCCCGAGATACACCTGTTCTCCCTCGATGAGGCGTTGAGAGAGGCAAAGGGGGAACACTGTCATCATGGACGCGGTTCTAGAAGGTATAGTGTTCCTCGATACCTTTGGAATCATGGAGGAGCTGAGGAAGAACATCCTAGATTTCGTGAGGGAGAAAGGACTTGTCAGGAGGAAAGATGGGTGGTGGCCATCCGGATATCTGGAGAAAATTGAGCGGGAAAATCCCTGAGGCCAAACAAGCTCAGAAACCTCCGGTCGAGTTGCTGCTTGCGATCCTCCATTCACATCTAGTGACCGGAGCTTTTTCACGCTTCACTCTTACTTCGCCCTATCCTCCACTATAGAACCATCTCTCAACCTTATCACTCTTCTGGAATAAGAGGCGACCTCCGGGTCATGGGTGACCACGATGACTGTGACTCCATCCTCATTCACATTCCTCAGCAGCTCCATCACCTCCCTCTTGGAACGGGAGTCCAAGTTCCCGGTCGGCTCGTCAGCTAATATCAGCGAGGGAGAGGTAGCTAGAGCCCTGACAACAGCACATCTTTGCTGCTCTCCGCCGGAGAGGCGATCCGGAGTGATGTGAGCCCTGTCAGCGAGTCCCACCTTCTCTAGCATCCTCAGAGCCTCTTCTATAGCCGCTCTCACGTTGAGCCCTCTAGCAATTAGGGGGAGCGCGACGTTCTCAGCACAGGTCATCTCTGGGAGGAGGTTGTAGAACTGGAACACTATTCCTATGGAGGAGAGCCTGAATCTGGCGAGCTCGTCCTCCCCCATAGCTGTTAGGTCCATTCCTCTCACCAGAACCCTTCCCCTCGTCGGCCTATCGAGCCCGGAGATCACATTCAGCAGTGTCGTCTTCCCCGATCCGGAGGGGCCCATCACCGCGACGAATTCTCCACCCTCAACGAACAGATTGATGTCTCTGAGGGCAACGACCTCGTAACCATCCCGGTACACCTTCCAGACTCCCTCTAGGAGGACATCAGCCAAACCTCATCACCTCCGCTGGCTTCACCCGGGCTGCCCTGAGAGACGAGAATGCTGAGGCCGCCAGAGACACGAGTAGAGCGAAGATGAACCCGTACAGCGCATCAACCGGGCCTATCTTTGCGGATACCCTCATGGTGAAGGTCCCCAGATCGACCGTCACGGTGCTGAGCACCCTGGATCCCGCCAAAGCTACGATCATGCCCAAGGCATAGCCTATGAGGGCTTGGACCAGGGAGACCCCGGAGTATATGAGGAAGATCTCCGTGGTCGTCAACCCCACGGATTTGAGCACTCCTATCTCCCTCTTCCGGCTCTCCACCATCATGAGGGTTATGTTTAGGATGCTCAGTCCCACGACGGCCGCTATGGTGGCGGAGAGGATGGACGCATAAACCTTGTCTCCCTCTATCACCTGTAGCAGGTTCTTGGCGAGCTCCTTCCAGCTCTTCGCCCTGTAACCCCTCTCCCTCAGATCTTTCACGACCTCGTCGGCCCTCTCCGGATCCTTTAGCTTTATCACCGCCACGTTCGGCTCAATACCTAGCTCGCTCTTGCAGTAGTTCAGGGTCGTCAGGATGGTGCGGGGATCCAAAGCTAGGCTCGAGTTGTAGGTCCCCACGACTCTGGCCCTGATCTCCCCGTTGGGAGTGATGAGCGTCACCTCACCTCCTCGCCTCAAGCCCAGCTCCTCGCACAGTGAGTCGCTCAATGTAAGTCCGCCATCCTCGGGCTTCAGTTCTTCCCTCACGGGATCCAGCCCTATGAGAGTT
The DNA here is from genome assembly GCA_027061785.1 of Thermoproteota archaeon. GTDB lineage: Archaea > Korarchaeota > Korarchaeia > Korarchaeales > Korarchaeaceae > Korarchaeum. The sequence continues at coordinate 10,915 of JAMOVA010000004.1, read as the reverse complement.
ATCGGTATGGTCTCACTCCCTTTCCTCAAGAAACCTACCAGCATGACCCTCTCATAGCAGTTGGGCATTTCAGAGCAGATTCCCGGGTCCTCAACTAGTACGTGGGGAATGGAAGTCCCCAAAGCCCTGTTCAGGTTATCCTCAATGAGACTGTTGATCATTCCATTGGAGAACACGAGTAATGCTATGGATCCCGCTACCATAACGGTCACTAGGATGCCCTGCCTTCTCCAAGACCTGAAAAATCTCCAGGAGCAGAAGATCACAGCCCTGATGTTTACTCTCAATATATCGCCCCTCCATCATCCCTTCTTACCGGTTGAAGCCCTTTGAGCCTCTCAACTCCCGGAGCGTCACCTGAACGGCCAAACCTACTGGGCAACTCGACCCCCCAAATCTTATCGCCGCTTCTCCCTGTCCTCTCGTATCAATTCCGCTATCTCCTCGTCACTCATTTCGGGTAGCCTCTCTCTAAGCCTCTTAGCCCTATGTTCGATCTCTCCCAGCAAAACAATTCTTACCTCCTTTCTCACTCCCCTCTCCCGCAGATCGGGCTTCATGTTCACCGTAAAGATCTCACTTTACGTATCTATTATACCTTTTTAGCTGATTGTGTAAACAACTACGAGCAACGCAGTCGCGTTGGAGGGAATCTTTCGGCCCAAATCACGGTGCCAACGGTTCAGCTGCCAGAAGCCTTTTCAGCATCACCCCTAGGTCTCTCCACAATGGATCCCAGGAGCGGTAAGATCGTTGTCGTCTCCCACTGTCTCCTCAACGTTCACAGCTTGGAGGATGGCCTCGCTGAATATAGAGGATGTGAAGAGGAGCTGATCTCCGCACTGATAGAGGAGGGGGTCGGGATATTCCAGCTTCCCTGTCCGGAGATGACGATATCCCACATATCAAGGCTGCCCCTGCCCAAGGATTCCTACGACAACCCTAGGATAAGGGAGAAATACAGGGAACTGGCTCGCGAGGTCGCCTCCACCCTCTCCCAGTTCGCGAGCAAAGGGTACAAGATCGTTGCTGTTGTAGGCGCCGAGGCGAGCCCGACGTGCGGGATAAGCGTTGTAGGCAGGTGGAAGGACCCGGAGAAGAGAGGGAGGTTCCCGGAGGACGTGGAATTCGTCGAGGGAATGGGTGTCTTCATGGAGGAGCTCAAGAGGGAGCTCGAGGAGAGGGACATCCAAACCAACTGGATCGGGCTGCCGGGGAAGACCCTCAAGAGCTTAGATCCCGAGCGTTACGACAAAATGAGGGTCATAGAGGAGCTAAGGAGGCTTACTAGAGGATAGCCTTGATTGATACCCATCATGTCTCCCTAGCTGATCATCCTACTGTCTCAGTAGCTCGTGGAGGAGGCGGTAGGTGCTGGCCGAGAGTCCCCCATCCACATCGTAGACGGCTCCGGTTATGTAGCTGGCCTCATCCGATGCCAAGAAGACGGCCAGCTTGGCCACGTCCTCCGGCCTCCCCAGCCTACCCGCGGGGGTGAGTCGCTCCCTCCTTCTCAGCTCCTCCTCCGTGTACTCGCTCCTCAGCATGTCCGTGAGGACGGGACCGGGGCATATAGCGTTCACCCTGATCCCCTTCGGTCCCCATTCCACAGCCGCCTGCCTCGTAAGGATGATCACTCCAGCCTTGGAGGCGCTGTAGGCACCGCCGCCCTCCAGCGGCGTGTGACCCGCCACTGAAGCCACATTGATTATGCTCCCGCCTCCCTGTCGCATCATCCTGACCCCGAAGCTCCTCATCGCGTAGAAGACGCCGTTCAGATTGACGGAGATGACCCTATCCCAATCCTCGGGGGCGAGTTCCTCCAGCGGGGCCTTTATTATGATTCCGGCATTGTTCACGAGCACATCTACCCTACCGAACTCCTCGAAGGCCAGGGAGGCCATCTCCTCCACCTGCTCCGGGTCTGAGACGTCGGCCCTCACGGCTAGGGCCTTCCTCCCAATCTCCTCGATCCTCCTCACCACCTCCTCGGCCTCTTCGGACCTCGTCCTGTAGTTCACCACGATATTCGCTCCTTCTTTAGCGAATTCCAGGGCTATCGCCCTTCCTATCCCCCTGCTCGCTCCCGTTACAACCGCAACCTTGCCTTCGAGCTTCATGGGATCCCCCACAGGGTGGAGGGGCTAACATAAATCGGTAGTGTCGGCGGTGGACTCGCCTTTAATAGGTGTTCCTTCATCTCATCAGGTGATCTTCGTAAAATTCCGACACACATTTCTGGTACTGCTCGCCCTCTTCTATGTGGGGCTCATCCTACTGGCTGGATTGGGCTTTCTGGATCCGGAGGCACTGTCTATAGATCCTCTGGGTCCCGCCGCTACCTCAATCCTCTTCGGTTTGGTGTTCGCCGCCTCCATCTCTTCCTTCGTCTACGCCATCGGTCTGCTCCAGATCCCGGCTGAGAGGCTATACCCGGATGTGAGGCCCGTGAGCAGATCCGAGCTGGTTGAGAGACTCCTGTCCCTGAACGACCCCAACAAGCCTTGGGAGGTGGCGGTCGAGGGGAGCGATCTCGTGGCCAGGTGGAAGATAGCCGACGCCAAGTGGTGGGAGATCCTCAAGAGGGCGGGCCTATCCATCCAGTATATTGGTAGGATGCGCCTGGTGGATCGATCGAAGACGGTCCTCTACTTGGAGGAGTTGGCGGAGCTCGAATGGTCTGCTGGCCTCTCCGACGAGCCATTCAGTCTGAGGTATTCGAAGTTCAGGGGGAGGCTCCTCTTCGACAAGAGGAAAGCGGTCGCCTTCGCCTTCCGTAGCCTGAAACCCCCCGACTTCGGGAAGGTGTACGAGTATGACTTCGATGTGAACGAGATAAGGGGCCCCATAATCGAGACCGTCGAGAAGGCCGGATGGCTCTTCCAGCCGGTGACCAGGCTCTAACCTCTGTCGCCATTTCACAGGCTCCTTCATACCCTTTTCCTTCTTCACCCTACAAAGGGTTAATAGGGTTCGATCGGACCTACCATCGATGCGCGAGAACCTGCTCAAGGAGATAGTGGACAGGGAGTTCAGGATGTTCCAGTCCCTTCTGGTGGAGGGACTTGACAGGTGCAAGGACAATCCCAAGACCTTCAGACTGGTCAGGACCTCCTACTTCTCTGTCTTCTCGGAGGAAACCCTCCTCTCCTATCTGGAGGATCTCAAGAGAGCTGAAAAGGAGGGGAGAAATCTTCTGGAGGAGAAATACGCGAGAATGGACGGGAAGATCCCCTCGAGTGGGAAGGATCCAAGGATCGAGGAGATAGTCTCCATCAGATCGAGCTGGATGAGAGAACTGGCCCTCAAATATCCCGGAGTCTTCGAGTTCGATGAGGGGAAATTCGCCAATTACTCGAGGAGCGAACTGGAAACCTACTCCGGAAGGACCCTGGAGCTTATGCTACAGGACCACAGGAGGGCGCTTGATGAGGGCAGGAACCTCATAAGGGAGCAGTACGATCTCATGTTCGGAAGGATAGGCCTCTCGCTCGAGGAGCTGGAGGAGAGGAGACGAGAGAAGGAGATGGAGAAGGTAAAGGGAAAGAAGGAGAGGGGATAGGCGGTAGACGGCTCACCCTCCCACCTTGACCACTAGGCCGTATTCCCTCAGAGTAGCCACCACCTTGTCGATGAGCTCCTTACTGGGTCGCTCGAACCTCCTCTGCTCTTCACCCAGCCTCTCCGCCTTACTCACCCCGAGCGGATGGTAGGGAAGGACGTTCAACTGCTCCACGTTCCTGAGGGAGGAGACAAACTCCCCCATGGCCCTCAGGTTCTCGAAATCATCGTTGATCCCCGGGATTAAGGGGAATCTCACCCAGATCCTCGCCCCGAGCTCATCCAGGAGCATCAAATTCCTCAATATCAGCCTGTTGTCCACGCCCGTGTAGAGAGCGTGCCTCTCAGGATCCATCACCTTCAGATCGTACAGGAAGAGGTCTGTAGTGCTGACTGCCCTCCTCATCACCTCCGGATCCACGTGCCCGGAGGTGTCCACGGCCGTGTGAATTCCCCTCTCCCTGAGCCTCCTCAGGAAGGAGAGGACGAACTCGGCCTGCATGAGCGGCTCCCCGCCTGAGGCGGTCACTCCGCCGCCGGATCGATAGAAGGGAAGATCCCTCTCCACCTCCTCCATCAGCTCCTCGAGGGTGTACCACTTACCAGCCATCTCCCTCGCCTCGGTGGGGCAATGCTCCACGCAAACGCCGCAGTTATCGCAGAGGGAGCGGTCGGTCTCCACCCTCCCGTCCACCACCCTGACGGCGCCGAGCGGGCACACCCTCTCGCATATCCCGCAGGCGATGCACTTGCTCGAGTAGTAAAGCATCTCCGGGTGAGGCCTCTGCCCCTCCGGGTTGTGGCACCACCAGCACCTGAGGGGACAGCCCTTGAAGAAGACGGAGGTCCTTATTCCCGGACCGTCGTGTATGGCGTACCTCTTGATGTCGAACACTAGCCCCCTCATGGGCACCGCCGGTTCAGATGGACTCCTGCTCCGTCCTCGATATTATCTCCTCCTGGAGGTCCCTCCCTATGGTCACGAAGAAGTCGCTGTATCCGGCGACCCTCACCAGAAGGCCCCTGTGCCTCTCAGGCTCCCTCTGCGCCTCCCTGAGGGTCTCCGCATTCACCACGTTGAACTGGATGTGGTGGCCTCCCATCCTGAAGAAGGTCCTGATGAGCTGGGCCAGCTTCCTCACATCCTCCTCCGTCCTCAGCGCCTGGGGTGAGAACTTCATGTTCAGGAGGGTTCCTCCCGTCTTGGCGTGATCCCACTTGGCCACCGACTTGACTATCGCCGTGGGCCCCCTCCTGTCGGCTCCCTGGACGGGGGATACGCCCTCGGAAACGGGTTCTCCCGCCTTCCTCCCGTCCGGGGTGGCGCCGGTCACCTTGCCGAAGTATATGTGGACCGTGGTGGGTAGGAGGTTCACCCTGTAGACCCCTCCCCTCGTGTTGGGCCTCCCATCGAGGAGCTCCACGTAGGTGTCCACGAGCCTCACCGCGATCTCGTCAGCGTAGTCATCGTCGTTCCCGTACTTGGGGGTCTTGTTCCACAGGATCTGCCTCAGTATCTCGTATTCTCCCTCGAAATTGCTCGCTAAGGCCTTGAGAAGCGTGTCCATACTTACAGTCCTCCTATCGTAAACGTGGTACTTTATTGCTGCGAGGCTGTCCGTGACGGTGCCCAGCCCGGTTCCCTGAATGTAGCTCGTGTTGTACCTAGCTCCTCCGTTGTTGTAGTCCCTCCCCTTCTCGATGCAGTCGTCTATGAGCAGGGAGAGGAAGGGCTGGGGGATGTGCATCGCGTACAACCTCTCGATTATGTTGTTCCCGATGATCTTGAGGTCGATGAAGTACTTCAACTGCTTCCTGAAGGCCTGGAAGAGGTCCTCGAAGGTCCTGAACTCCTTGGGGTCCCCGGTGCTGGGGCCTACCCTGACCCCCGTCCTCGGATCCACGCCGTCGTTCAGGGTCAGCTCCAGCATCTTGGCCCAGTTCATGTATCCCGTCAGGCCGACGGTCTCCTTCCCGAAGGCCCCTATGGTGACGCAGCCACTGGGACCTCCCAGCCTGGCGTCCTCCAGCGTTTTACCCTGTCTCAGGTGCTCCTGGATTATCACGTCGGTGTTGAAGATGGAGGGCTTGGGGTGCCCCTTGGCGATGACCCTCAGGGCCTTCAAGAGGAGCCAGTCCGGAGTTCTCTCACTTATCTGGATGCAGAGGTTCGGCATCATCAGTCTTAGCTCGTCCTCGACCTCCAGTATGAGCTCCGAGAGCTCGTTGGCGACGGGCCTTCCCCTCTCATCCAAGCCGCCCAGGTTGGGCGTGCTGAAGTCCTGGTAGGTGTTGCTCTGCTCCTTCGTCACCCCCACCTTGGGAGGCGCCGGCTGATTGTTCACCTTTATCCAGAAGCAGGCCAGCAGCTCCTTAGCCTCCTCCTTGGTTAGCCTCCCCTCCTCCAGATCCCTCTTGTAGAACGGGTACCACCAGAGGTCGATTCTCCCAGGATTGAAGGAATCCCAGACGTTCGCCTCGAGCGTGACCGCGAGGTGGATGAACCAGTACATCTGGAGGGCCTCCCAGAAGGTCCGGGGAGCGTGGGCCGGTACCCAGCTGCAGACCTCAGCGATCCTCTTCAGCTCCTCTCTCCTCTTCGGGTCCCTCTCCTCCTCTGCCATCCTCCTGGCGAGCTCCGCGTACCTCCTCGCGAAATTTATCACCGCGTCTATAGTTATCTCCATGGCCAGCAGCTCCTGATCCTTGTGCCAGGCCTCGGGATCGTTCAGCCAGTCCAGTCTCTTCCTCCTCTCCCTTATCCTCTCCTTGAAATCGAGGAGGCCCATCCTGTATATCTTGTCGTCCATTATCGCGTGCCCCATGGCCCTCTGCTCCATGAACTCGGTGAAGACGCCCGCTTTGAAGGCCCTCATCCACTCCTCGGGCATGTTCCTGAAGATGAGACTCCTCATGTCCCTTCCCTTCCAGAAGGGTATGATCTCCTCCTCGTAGACCCTCTTGACCTCCTCGGTGACGATGTAGGGGTTGTCCTTCATGGAGTTCAGGTTCTCCAGGTCCTCCAAGGAGTGGACGCACTGCTCGGGGTATGTGGGGACCGCTCTGGGCCCTCTACCCTTCTCCCCCACTATGAGTTCTCCGTCCTCTATGTCTATGGTCCTGTTCTCCAGGTAGTACTTGAAGGCCATCGCCCTCAGGACGGGCGGAGAGAGGCCCCTCGCCGCCTCACTCTTGTAGAATCGGGTTATCAGGATCGCCCTCTCCGGGTCTATATAGGGGGTCTGGAGGCTCTGCTCCCTGAGTTTCCTAATCCTCTCGGAAAGATGAGTGACTACCTCCATCGCCCTGAAGTGATGCGGTTACTTAATAGCATAACGAACGACCCGAAGGATTAACTCCTCAAGGTCCTCATTATACCCTCCAACTCCTTTGGGACTTCATCTCACACAGCAACGGGGTATGGGTGGGGCCTGAGAGGGCATAAGGGGAAGTTCATGGAGGGACCAAGCAGAGGCTCCCCTCCCTGTACACCGCTACCTTGTCCTCGACCCAGCCTCCTAGGAGCCCCCTGACCGTGATCAGCCCATTCCCGGCAATTCCGGTCATTCCTCCTTGAATTGAGAAGGCCAGCCTGCTCGCATCGGGACTCCACTGAAGGTTGTATGGCCTCCCATCAAGCTGGAAGATCTGCCCGTCCATGTAGACGGACCAGCTGCCGTTGACCTGGAGAGCAGCAGCGATTCCCCCCTCGCAGTTCAGCTCGACCACGCTCCCGTTGACCAGCTTCCTCAGGGACCCGTCATAGACGTAAAGGCCTCCCGCCCCTCCGAGGTACAGCTTCCCCCTCCTCCAGCAGCCCACAGATGCCGCAACGGGTATCTCGCTTTCCCTGCCTTGGGCGTCCATCACCACAACCTTATTACCGGAAGAAATCGCCGCCTTCTCACCCACATCGAGCACCTTGCCCTCTATGGGCCTCTTCAGGACGGGACCGCCCATCCCGATCAGCTCGATCCACGATGAGCTTCCATTCCCCAGGGCTACGAGCACGAACCTGCCGAGCCAATCCATGTGAGTGGCGTAACCCCTGAACTCCACCCTCCAGGGGAGCTGGAGCGTGGCCACCTCCCCCTTGGGCGTTATGATTCTGGTCACGACCGCCAGCCTGCCGTCTTCGCTCCAGCTGATGAACTGGACCTCCCCCCTGAACCTCATCTTACCCAGGACGGAGCCGTCCTCCCCCACGACCACCAAAGCCCCTGAGTCGGTGCCTATCGCGATCCTGTCCTTCCACCACGAGGAGCAGGTGGCCCTGCCGGGCAGCTCCATCTTCCACGCTATCGAGCCATCTGACCGCACGGCGTACGTGTCAACGCCGGGAGAATCGGTGTTCACCACCAAGAGGGGACCTGAAGCGAAGAGCACGGGCTTCCCCTCGAGCTTAAGGCACTTCTCTGTTTTGACAGGATTAGGTATAGGCCCTATTTCCGGTCCGAGCTTGGAGATGGCTGCGTAGGCGATCAGAGCCAGCAACACGATGATCAGGAGCTTGGTCCTCGTCGACATCACAGAACACCCTTCGGCGGCCTCGGGCCCCTTCCCCTCCTTCCCCTGAAGGGCCTCGCCGAGTATATCTTGGTGAGAACCGCCTGATAAACGTGAGGCGCCTCCCACTCGTACATCAGGCAGTTGCCGTGCTCCCACACCCAGTACTCTGCATCCAGATAGTAGGATCTGGTGGGGTGAAATGGAAGGTCGCTGTACTTCCTGAAAGGCTCTCCCTCCGGGTTGAGGGACGTACTCAAACCACACCCCTCGTCCGGGCAGGCGCATCCGCAGATGACCACGAGCCCGGGCACCCAGCTCCCGTACTTCCAGCACTCCTTGGGGAGTTCTATGGGGAGTTTAACCCACCCCTCTATGTGTATGTCGCAGTTCTCGTCGTCGCTCAGCCAGTTCCTGCAGCCGCTGTCCCTATCGAAGTCGCTGCACAGGTGGGCGAAGTACTTCACCCTTTCCCCATACCAGAAAACCTTTCCCCTCCCGCTCAGCCTCAGACCTTCGCAGTCCATCGAGAGCACCCCTTCCTCTCAGATTTAAGTCGCACGGGCGGCTCGTCCACGGGCTTCTCTAGAAGGAAGATTCATGAAAGGTGTGGGGTCACTTCGGGATATAAGTGCAGGATGCGTGCCCACTATTTCCACCGTTCTCGATTCGGGGCGCGACTGTGAGGTAAAGACTTTAGGGATATCTCCTACTCAGAAGTAAGATGGACGATACTACAATGAAAGTTTTCGAGAAAGTTTTGGGCGACCTGTTGGAGGATCTCAGGAGCTTGAGGGACGAGAGGGTTATACAAAATGTGCTGAAATCCAAGCTATCCCAGGAAGGTTTACGCCTTGAGGAGAGGGTTATTTTACGGAAAGAGGGCATTCCAGAGATAGAAGTTGATCTGCTGGGTCCCGAGCTGGCTGTCGAGGTGAAGGTCAACCCGAGGTTCTACGACGGGGTCGGGCAAGCGGCCGCCATGTCCGAGCTCCTGGGTCTGAAATCGATCCTCATCCAGATATGGAGGGAGGTGGATGAGAGGTCCATTGAAGCTGTGAGGAGGATAGCGAGGAGGTGCGGTTTTCGCGCGTTCATCGTGGACCTGAGGCGAGGGAGGGTGGTGTCCGTTTGAGCGGCAAGGTCCTGGGTCTGCTATCCGCACCCGGCGGGGTGGGAAAGACAACGATAGCCGCCACCCTCGGCTGGTTCTTCAGGGAATCGGGGAAGAAGGTGCTCCTGATCGACATGGACCCCAGCATCTCCCTTTCCTGGTTGGTGATCAGGGACGACTTCGAGCTGATGGATTACGAGGAGAGGGGGAAGACGCTCACCAGGATATTCCAGCTGAAATTCGAGATGGAAAAGCGGGTGGACCTGAAGGACTTCCTGATTACCAAGAGGTACCCGTCGGACAGGGACCTCCCCATAGACCTGATAATACCCGACCTCAAATTCACGAACATCGTGGACTCCCTCTGGGTGAACAGGGCTAGGAGGGAGATGATGCTGAGGGACGTTTTGGAGGAGCTGGATGTGAGGGAGAAGTACGATCTGACGATAATTGACACGATCCCCTTCTTTGACAGGAAGTACAGCATCCTCCTCACGTATGCGGTGGACAGGATGATAGTCCCCCTGAGGCCTGCCATAATAGACGTCTACAGGACGCAGACAATGCTGAGGGAACTACCCAGGGCTACTGCTCTAAAGGACGAGGAGATATACGGGAAGATAGGAATCCTGTTCAACATGGTGAGGGCGAACACCAAGCAGGCCAGAAACATAGGCACGTACACCGACCTGATCAGGAGGAAGGTCTACGCGGAGCTGAAGGTCTTCGAGACAGTGATTCCCTACTACGTATCGTTCTCGAGGATCGGCACCGAGGAGGAGCAATCTGGCGACAGGGAGAAGGTCAGAAAGTCCGTCGAAGCCCTATTCAAGGAAGTTTCCGAATGGATCCCCTCTTGAACGTGGAACCGGCTCCGATCGCCAGTTAAAGGCAGTAGAAGGAGGGATCCAGAATCCGAATCCCTTCTGGATTAGGCAAGGGACCATCGATCTCTAGGGATACGCGCGCCTTGAAACCGAACAGATCCATAACGAAATTCTTCGATAGGATGGAGCTGGATCTCCAGGCCGACCTCTCCGATTGGAGGTCCGTGAAGAGGAAGCTTCTTGAGGCTGATTGACGCCAAAGTTTTCATCTACGCCTTCCTCAGGCCGAGAAGAAATCCCAAACCTTACAAGAGGGAATTAAAGGAGAAGGCCAAGCGCATTGTCGAGAGATGAAGCTTGGCGATTTGGTGGAAGTGGATGGGGTTCGGGTGAGTAAAGCGTATGGCGTTGGTGCGGAACGTCATCCCCCAAATGGATCGAAATGACTTAAGCCGGATCCAGGGACCAATAGTGGCATATCGCGCTCGGGAGGGTGCGCCATGAGCCCGGAACGTGAACGGGCGAACTCCCGCGAGACCGGCAAAGTCGCTGCCATCTTGGAGACGTCAGTGTTCGAGGCCGCCTTCTTCCTAATTGCTTGGTACCTCACCAGCCTGCGAACCTCCTCGGACTTCTACAGCTGGCTGACCAAGGTGGCGATGATCCTCCTGGCCTTCCTAGGCATAGCCCTTCATGGATCCCCGAGTAGCTACGGGTTCTCCCTGAGGAACCTGAGGAAGGATCTGAAGTGGAGCCTCTACGTCCTCCTAATCATGTTCGGCTTCGGCGGGGTCATCGCTTACCTTTGCGTCTTGGCGGGGATGGGATCGCCTGGGAGGGTGGACCTGGCGAGGCTGGCCTGGGATATCCTCTGGTACTTGGTTATGGTGGGCTTCGCCGAAGCGAG
>JAMOVA010000003.1 GCA_027061785.1 Thermoproteota archaeon | reverse complement strand
GCCACGCTCCTTACGATTATCTCGCTCTCATGGACCTCAAAAGGAATCCTAGTATCCTCGAGAGGTATGGTCTCTCTCCAGAGGTGCTCGAAGACCTCGAGCCAATATCGATAATAGAAGTGGAGGGATTCGGCGAGTTCCCGGCCAAGGATGCTGTGGAGTCCCTCGGGGTTAGGGACCAGAAGGATGAGAAGGCTGAAGAGGCTACAGAGCTCGTCTACTCCAAGGAATATCACTCCGGAAGGATGAAACCCAATACCGGGAAGTACGCTGGTTTACCTGTGAGTGAGGCCAAGGAGAGGGTTAAGGAGGATCTGATAGCCGCGGGGAAGGCTCACGTATTTTACGAGATAGCCAATGCTCCCGTGTACTGCAGGTGTGGGGCCAAGATAGTCGTGAACATTGTGGAGGATCAGTGGTTCATCGACTACTCCAATCCCGAGTGGAAGAGGTTGGCCCACGAGGCCCTCAACAACATGAGGATAATTCCCAAGGAGGTCAGGAGGGAGTTCGAAGAGGCAATAGATTGGATGAGAGAGAAGGCCTGTGCCAGGAAGAGCGGCCTCGGAACCAGGCTTCCGTTCGATCCCGACTGGATAATAGAGAGCCTCAGCGATTCCACGATCTACATGGCCTACTACACGATAAGCAAGTTCATAAACGAGGGACTGGTTACCGCCGACCACTTGGACGACGAGACCTTCGACTACATATTCCTCGGGAAGGGAGATCCGGAGGACATCGCCCGCAGGAAGGGGCTCGACGTGGAGGTCCTCAAGAGGCTCAGGGACGAGTTCACCTACTGGTACCCGCTCGACTCCAGGCACAGTGGTAGGGACCTCATATGGAACCATCTCACCTTCTTCATCTTCAATCACGTAGCCATATTCCCCAGAGAGCTCTGGCCCAGGCAGATAGTCGTGAACGGTTCGGTCACTATGGAAGGAAAGAAGATGTCCAAGTCCTTGGGCAACATAATCCCGATAAGGGAGGCCGTGGAGATATTCGGTGCTGACCCCATCAGGCTGTCCGTGCTCGGTTCCGCCGAGCTCCTCTCCGATGCTGACTTCTCCCCTCAGGTGGCAGCTAGCACCCTCAGGAGGTTGTTCAGAATACATGAGATAGCCACGCAGTTCTCGAGGGCGGAGGAGAGGAAGGAGCCGGAGGACTTCTGGGACAAGTGGATACTCAGCAGGACGAGAACCCACATAATGGCGACGACCGAGGCCATGGAGGAGTGCAGGAGTAGGGAGGCGATACAGCACTCACTCTACCTGCTCCTCAACGAGATGGAGGAGTACTTGGAGGCCAAGGAAAGGCCGAATGAGGGCATCATCAAGGCGATCCTCAGGGTATGGGCCAGACTGCTCGCCCCCTTCGCGCCCCACATGGCCGAGGAGATCTGGGAGATAATCGGCGGGGAGGGCTTCGTGTCCCTCGCCAGGTGGCCCGATCCTGAGGAGATGCCCCAGTACCCGGAGGCGGAGCTCTCATACGAGGTCGTGTCCAACGTCCTCGAGGATGTGAGGAGCGTCCTCTCTTCAGGGGTGAAGGGAAGCAAGCTTTACCTCTACTTGGCGTCAGACTGGAAGTACGATCTCTTCAGGAGGATCGATGAGCTGAAGAAGGTATATGGACTCGATCCGCGCAGGATAATACCTGAGGTGATGAAGGAGGAGAGGTTCAAGGCCAAGAGCAAGCAGGCGGTTGACCTGATCAGGCAGTTCACCACTGGCGGATGGCCGTGGCTGCCCAGCAAGGAAGCCGAACTCAGAGCCCTCAGAGATGCCAAGTCCTTCTTGGAGAAGAAGCTGGGCCTGGAAATAGTGTTCGAGGACGAAGATTCTCCGTCCTACGATCCCAAAAAGAGGGCCGGGAGGGCCGCCCCCGGCAAACCGGCCATCTACATAGAGTGATGGGAATCCTCCCAACTTACATTTTCTTCGCTATGTAGTCGAGGAGATCCACCACTCTGGCCGAGTAGCCCCACTCATTGTCGTACCACCCGAACACCTTGACGAAGTTGCCATCTACGACTTGAGTCAGCTCGGGATCGAAGATTACGCTGTGCTCATCGCCCACCAAGTCGACCGATACTACGGGATCGTGGGCTATTCCTATGTACCTTGACAGGGGACCGCTGGCGGCCTCCTCGAAGGCCCTGTTCACCTCATGGATGTTGGTCTCCCTCTCGACCTCCGCGGAGAAGTCGACTATGGACACATCGGGGGTCGGTACCCTCAGGGCTAGCGCAGCCAGTTTTCCCCTCAGCTCGGGGAATATCAGCTCTATGGCCTTCGCCGCGCCAGTGGATGTGGGTATTATGGACATGGCAGCAGCCCTAGCTCTCCTGAGGTCCCTGTGGGGCGCGTCCAGTATCCTCTGATCGTTGGTGTAGGCGTGAACCGTGGTCATCAACCCTCTCCTTATTCCGAAGCTCTCATGTAGCACCTTGACCAGCATGGCGAAGGCGTTGGTAGTGCAGGAGGCGTTGCTTATCACGTGGTGCTTGTCCAGATCCAGACCGTCCTCGTTGACGCCCATAACAACTGTGTAGTCTGCAGGTTCGCCCTTGGCCGGCGCTGTAATAACCACCTTCTTGACGCTGCCCCTCAGATGCTTCGCTGCATCGCTCCTAGACCTGAAGAGTCCGGTGGCCTCCACCACCACATCAACGCCCAACTCGTCCCACGGGATCCTCGCCGGATCCCTGACGCTGAACACCTTGATCTCCTTGCCATCCACGAGTATGCTGGATCCCTCGGCCACGACGGTTCCGGGATACCTGCCGAAGACGGAGTCGTACTTCAGCAGGTGGGCTAGCGTCTTGGGATCCGCTATGTCGTTCACCGCCACGAATTCCAAGTTCGGGTTCCTCTGTCCTATCTTGAATACCTGCCTCCCTATCCTCCCGAATCCGTTAATCCCGATCTTGATCGGCATAAGGCATCCTGAAGGGGAAAGTAAAAAGATTTCCTAAAAAAGAGGGGTTAGGAGCTGACTCTTCTCGCGAATTCCTCGGCCACCCTCCTGTATCTCTCCATCTCCTCGGTACCCATGGGCCTTACCTTCTTCAGGGCCTCCTCGAAGTGTTTCAGCTGTATCTTGAGCTCGCCCTTGTGGGCTATTGCTTCCTTCGGATCCTTGTACTTGGAGATGTGCTCCTTGAGGGCTATCAGGGCGGCCGTGTTCACCAAGTTCTCCAAGTCAGCGCCGGTGTACCCCTCAGTGCGCTTGGCCAGCTCCTCCAGATTCACATCGTCAGCGAGGGGCTTCCCCCTCGTGTGTATCTTGAGGATCTCAACCCTGGCCTTGTAGTCCGGCGGAGGGACGTATATCAGCCTGTCGAACCTGCCGGGCCTCAGGAGCGCCGGGTCCAGCAGGTCAGGCCTGTTGGTGGCTGCTATGACCACAACCTTCCTCAGTTCCTCTAGACCGTCCATCTCAGTCAGCAACTGGCTGATTATCCTCTCGGTCACCCTAGAGTCACCAGCCGAACCCCTCAGCGGTGCAATGGAGTCTATCTCGTCGAAGAATATTATGGCCGGGGCTGCCTGCCTCGCCTTCCTGAATATCTCCCTTATGGCCTTCTCGCTCTCTCCCACCCACTTGCTGAGTATCTCCGGGCCCTTCACGCTGATGAAGTTGGCCTCACTCTCGTTAGCAACTGCCTTGGCCAGCAGCGTCTTACCGGTTCCTGGAGGACCGTAGAGGAGGATTCCCTTGGGCTGCTTGGCACCGCTCGCCTCGAAGAGCTCCGGGTACTTGAGAGGCCACTCGACTGCCATCCTGAGCTCCTCCTTGACCTCCTCAAGGCCGCCGATGTCCTCCCACCTCACGTTGGGTACTTGGACCACTACCTCCCTCAGAGCGGAGGGAGTTATGTCCTTCAGGGCATCTAGGAAGTCCTGCATCGTCACCTGAAGCTTTTCCAGGACCTCAGCCGGGATCTCCTCGCTCTCGAAGAGATTCACTTCCTTCATGAGCCTCCTGAGGGCTCTCATTGCCGCCTCCTTGGCTAGGGCTGCGAGGTCGGCGCCCACGAACCCATGGGTTATCTCGGCCAGCTTATCGAGATCGACGTCGTCGGCGAGGGGCATTCCCCTAGTATGTATCTGCAGTATCTCCTTCCTGCCCTCCTTATCGGGAACTCCTATCTCTATCTCCCTGTCGAACCTGCCGGGCCTCCTCAGTGCTGGGTCTATAGCGTTGGGCCTGTTCGTAGCCCCAATAACTATTACCTCACCCCTTCCCTTCAGGCCGTCCATCAGGGCCAGGAGCTGGGCCACGACACGCCTCTCCACCTCTCCAGTTACCTCCTCCCTCTTGGGAGCGATCGCATCTATCTCATCTATGAATATTATTGAGGGAGCGTTCTTCTCAGCCTCCTCGAATATCTCCCTGAGCCTCTTCTCGCTCTCGCCGTAGTACTTGGACATTATTTCAGGACCTGAGATGCTTATGAAGTGGGCGTTGCTCTCGTTGGCCACAGCCTTGGCCAGGAGGGTCTTGCCGGTTCCCGGTGGTCCGTAAAGCAGCACGCCCTTGGGTGGATCTATCCCCAGCTTCTGGAAGAGCTCCGGATGCCTCAGAGGTAGCTCTACCATCTCCCTTATCTTCTGAATGGCATCCTTCAATCCTCCTATGTCCTCATAAGTGACCCTGGGTATCTTCCTCTCCTCCGGGGCTGGCTTCTCGCTTATCTCTATCTCAGTGTCCGGTCCAACTATCACCGCATCGGCAACGGGCTGGATTCCCACGACCACCAGCTCTATCCTAGTCCCCAGAACGTTGATCGGTATCCTGTCTCCTCTGGTGAGAGGCCTCCCTTCGAGCAATCTCTTCAGGTACTCCTCCCCGCCCAGCAACCTCATGGGCTCCGTCGGGGCCAGCAGTACCTTTCGGGCAGGTCTAGCGATGGCCTTCCTCACCCTGACGGTGTCATCTATGGCCACACCGGCGTTCCTCCTAGTGTACCCGTCAATCCTGATGATCTTCTTCCCGTAATCTGCAGTATAGGACGGCCAAGCTCGAGCAGCGGTTACCTTGGTCCCCTCAATCAGGATCACATCGCCCGTCTCTATGCCCAGTTCCGCCATGGTCTCGGGATCTAACCTGGCGATCCCTCTTCCCACATCCTGGGAGTGAGCCTCCGCTACGCGGAGAGTCACGTATTTCCTCTCGGAAGACATACAAAATCACCTCCTCATAGTCTTACTAACTCTTGCAAAAAGAAAAACGGATAGTATTTCACTCCACTTTTATCTTGGTACCCTTTTCCTTGATGGGCTCCTTCGGCTTCAAAGTGATCTCCAAAATACCATTGTTATACCTAGCCTTGGCAGTCTTCGGATCGACCTCAACCGGCAGCTCTACCTGGGTCCGGTACTTCCTGTCGCCGTTCTCCGCTTTGATCTTGATTATCTTCTCCGTAGCCTCCACCTCTATCTTGTCCTTGGAAACTCCGGGTATCTCCGCTATGACCTTGACCTCGTTCGCCTTGTCATCCACAACTATGTCCACGAAAGGCTCCCTGTAACCCGCCTCCTCTACTATCGGGGGCTTTACGTTGCCGAACCTCCTTATTACTGGCTTGCCGTCAGGTCCTATGGTTATGCTGAATCCATAAACGTAAGGACCACGGACCTCTCCCTCAGCTCTCATGCTAGCGAGGAGTTCATCCATCATCTTCTCGAACTCTTCAAAGTCCTTCTCCATGTCCTCGAGGATCCTCCTCCAGTACCTGTCCCACCACATGCTCTCTACCTCCCATTATCCATTGGGTTAAGTTAATATAAAAACTTTTCCAAATTCAACGTGAAAATCTCTTCAGGTTTCGGAGAATCTCCTCCCGCATCCAGAGGAGATGGGACTCTACAGATTCCAATTCAAGCAGAAGAGTATCTATATCCTGTATTAGGTTGGAAGTCCTTGTTACAGTCTCGCTAAACGAATTGAGATCACTCAAACTTTCTAATCTTTCTCTGATTTCGTCGAATCTCTCTCTTATGTCTTTAGATGGCGAAGTAGAGGTCGGTTCTATCTCTAACGCCCTTATCTGAAGTGAATCCTCCGTCAGAGTAACGACTAGGCGTACTGATCGCGATATTTTGTAGTACTTCCTGGGCCTCCCCGGTCCCATGTTCACCGAGTACGACTCCACAATACCCAAGGATTCGAGCTCTCTCATGTGTTTTAAGGCAGCAGGTGGAGTTATACCGAGCATATCAGCTATTTCCTTCAGAGTCAGCGGTTTTCTGGTCAGCATTGAGACTATCCTTCTTCTCGTCTCACCAGACAGGGCCTCGATTATATCCTCGGCTCTCATTTCCCATCCGGTAAATTAGTATATAAGGAATTATTTAAGCATTTATTTCAGTGAGCCTGCGGACTACAACGTTGAATAATCGGTTTAACTGAAACGTGAGCTGGCTCCCTCGGGTGAGAACATGGCCATAAAGAGCGATGTCGGTGCCGGAAACACCCGGAGTGTCGCATCCTCTAGGGGGGTTGCGATCGTAGGTGTGATGGCTGCGTTAACCGCAGTAGCCACGATGGTAATCCAAATCCCCACACCAGCGACTCAAGGTTACATAAACTTAGGGGACACCATCGTCATGCTCTCTGGCATCCTCTTCGGGCCCGTAGTTGGCTCCCTATCCGGTGGAATAGGCTCGGCCTTAGCGGACCTATTGAGTGGGTATGGACATTGGGCGCCGTTCACTCTGGTGATAAAGGGTGTAGAAGGTTTTCTAGCGGGTGCCGCCAAGGGAAGAGGTAAACTGATCTCCTTACTCATCTTGGCCTTGGCAGGTGCTGAGATGGTGATCGGTTACTTCTTAGTTGAATGGTACCTCTACGGCCTGGGGGGAGCCCTTCAGGAGGTGCCAGGTAACACGTTCCAAGCGGTATCGGGAATAGTTTTCTCCTACCTGCTAGCTCCCGTTATCAGGAGGGCGTTGGGTGAATGGTTGTGAAACACAGGGGAAAACTCCCCCCAGATTTCCTTTTCAGGAATATCGTTGGAAAGCTGCCGATCGAAGGAGAGGGGGTCCTGTTAGGTCCATCCCTGGGCGAGGACGCTGCTATACTTGAGGTGAAAGACCCCCTGCTGGCCATACACTCTGACCCAGTAACTGGAGGCGGGAAATTGGCCGGCTGGCTCTCTGTGTACGTGGCATCCAACGACATAGCGACTAGAGGTCTGAGGCCCAAGTGGTTGCTCGTGGTCCTGCTCTTCAGGGATGGCGTGAGTGAGAGCGAGATTTCTGAGCTCGTAGATCAGGTAGGAGAGGCGGCCGGGGAGATAGGCGCCGTGATAGTCGGCGGGCATACGGAGATCACCCCTGGACTCCCGTTCAACGTAGTGGTGACCACGGCCATGGGGACCGGCAATGTAGTCCTCAATACTAGAGACGCCAGAAAGGGCGATTCCCTCGTCCTGACCAAAGCCGCGGGGCTTGAGGGAACCGCCATCTTAGCTACCGAGCTGAGGGATCTCTTGGAGGAGAAGGGTGTGGATTCGCGTGTTCTAGACAGGGCATCCGGGTTCATAAGGGAGATAAGCGTTGTGAGAGATGCGATGTTATCTGCCGACTTTGCCAGAGCGATGCACGACCCTACAGAGGGCGGATTGCTTGGGGGAGTTCAGGAGATGGCTCTGGCTTCGGGGAATGGGTTCGTGATATATGAGGAGAACATACCCCTGAGGGAGGAGACGGTGGCTATATGTGAGGCGCTGGGGATAGATCCTCTGAGGTTGATAAGCTCGGGAAGCCTCCTCATATCTGTGAGCGAGGAGAGAGTGGACGAGTTGGTCAGCGAGCTCAGGAGAGGAGGAATAGAGTCGTCCGTAATAGGTAGGTTGACGGGAAGGGAGGAGGGGATGAAGCTCGTCAGGTCAAACGGTGTGGTGGAGGATGTCAGCGAACCAGTGATGGACGAGCTGTGGAGAGTCCTCTCCTCGTGAACCATTCGATTAAAGATCTCACCTTATTCTATGTTTAAAAAATAAACCCAGCTGGAGTTCGGGGATGCCCTTGGAGGTCGTGGCATGCGTCAAGCTGGTTTACGATGAGACCCAAATGCCTGTGGAGGGGGATCGCCTCCTAGTGGATCAGGCCCCCGTGAAAATAAGTGATATAGATAGGAACGCGATCGAAGAGGCGGTCAAAATAAAGGAAGAGCTGGGCGGAAGGGTGACGCTGGCTGTTGTTGTTACCGGGCCGTTCGATGAGGCCATCTTGAAGGAAGCCCTTGCAATGGGAGCAGATAGAACTATAATCGTTGAAGGAGATGCTGTCAAGGGGCACAACCCCTACAGGACTGCCCAAGCCGTAGTGAAAGCCTTGGAGAAAGATGATATCAAGCCCGATCTCGTGGTATGCGGAGAAGGCTCTTCCGACCAGTACAGCTGTGCCCTACCAGCGATGATCGCGGAGATGCTATCCCTTCCGGTGGCGACGTTCGTGGGAAGGCTGGAAGTGAGGGATAACAAGCTCTTAGTGGAGAGATACTTGGAGGGAGGGTTTGAGGTTCTAGAGGTTCCGCTCCCAGCAGTCATCTCAGTAACTTCGGAGATCAATGAGCCCAGGATCCCGACGGTCCTCCAGATAATGAAGGCCGGCAAGAAGGAGAAGATCACGGTGGATGCCTCCGAACTTGATCTGAAGTTCCCACCCATCGAGCTGGTGGAGATGAAGGCTTACGTGAGGGAGAGGAAGAGGGAGAAGATTGAGGGAAGCGTGGACGAGGTGGTAGATAGGATAGTGAAAGTCCTAGAGGAGAAGGGGGTGATCTGATGAAGGTAATCGTGGCCTCCGACCCGTCCAATCTGCCCAAGCTGGTTAGTGCCGCTAAGTCCCTGTCTCCCGAGGTCATTGAGGCTGTAAGTACTGAGGAGGTATCAGTACCAGTTGACAAGCTCTTAATCGCTGATCTGAGCCTTAACGACTGCTGGACCAGCGCCTTAAGTGAGATGGAGTTTGATCTGATGCTTCTCCCCTCGACGAGGGACTTTAAAGAGATAGGGGCTAGGGTGGCCGCTCGCAAGGGAATTTCGTACCTCTCAGATGCCCAAGAGCTCGAGCTGGGTGGGCAATTGGTGGTATCGAGGATGGTCTTCAGTGGAAGGGGCGTTGAGAGATTGAAGACCCCCCTTCCTGCAGTCCTCACCGTGGACTTGGACGCATTCGAGCCGATATCCGGTACTGGAGATCCGTCGGAAGTGGAGGAGTTGAAGGTCGATTGCTCCCCCAGGATCAATCTGGTTGAGAGGAGGGAAAGGGAAGCCGAGGTCGACCTCTCAAAGGCCGAGATAATCGTGTCCGTCGGCAGGGGCCTCAAGAAGAAGGAGGACTTGGAAATGATAAGGGAGCTTGCATCCCTTCTGGGCGCAGAGATCGCGTGCACCAGGCCCATCTCTGCGGACTTCAAGTGGTTACCCGAGGAGAGGCACGTTGGGATGACTGGCGTGAGGGTGAAACCGAAGGTCTACCTAGCATTGGGTATCTCCGGTCAGATACAGCACGTGGTTGGTTTCAGGGACGCGGAGACTGTCATATCGGTCAATACGGATCCAGATGCGCCGATATCGGAGGTGAGCGATTACTTCATAGTGGCGGATCTCTACGAGGTGGTTCCCAAGCTAATAGAGGAAATAAGGAGGAGAAAAGGCTCCTCCTGATGCCCGAGCCGACGTTCAGTCCTCAAGCAGTTCCCCTCCCAGTATCTTTATTGCGTCCTCCACTCCCTCTTTCGGACCGGTCAGGATAAGTATGTCTCCCTCTCTGAGGATCTCCTCATCCTTGGGTGCGTATATCCACCTGACTCCTCTCTTTATGGCGAGAATCCACATGCCCGTCTTTTCCTCCAGATCCAGATCGCCTATCCTCCATCCCACCGCCTCGCTGTCTTCCTTGAGAGCTACCCTCACCACGGTGTCCTCGCTCTCCTCCACCACGATCTCCAAGACCGGGTGAGTCGGCACTCCCCTCTCTACTATGAGGGCCATCCTAGAGGCTGCATCTCCGAGCCTCTCGGACGCTGACGCTGCCCTTATCAGTGGTATGATCTCCTCGGGCCTCGAACCAGGGAGGAGATCCGTTATCACCTTGGCGAGAAGCTCATCTTCCAGCTCATCGAGCTCCTCCTCCAGCCTCGACACCTCAGAGGCCATGGCCGGATTGTTGTAGAGGATGGAGGCATAGGCCAGATATATGGAGAGCTCTGACAGACTTTTCATGCTGTTTAGCCTCTCAGCTATCTCCTTGGAGGCCTCATCGACCTTCTCCAAGGGTTTCTCTGGTACCACCGGCTTGGAGTTCTCCCCCCTCGCTAGGGCCCTAGCCGTTTCTATGCTCTCCTTCGTGCCCTCTAGAAGGAGTAAATCCCCGGCCTCCAGCTCCAAGTCGGGTGGGATGTCGAATATCCATCTCCCTTTCTTCTTCACGGCGAGTACCTCGCAGCCAGCTATATTCGCGGGATCGTACAGGTCCTTTCCCCTCATGGATATCAGGGGGGATGCTTCCTCTATCCTCACGAGACCTATGATTTCTTCAGCGGTATAGAGCATCCAGCTCAGGGCGGGATGAACGGGATATCCCTTGAGAACCAGCCTCACAAGGTCGGCCATCGCATCCGATATCTCGTCCACGGCTATGCCTATGTCAAGCAAAGCAGCTAGCTCCTCGGCCTCCTTGGGAGATCTGCCAGCGACGATCGTCATCTTGAAGAGGTTGTACCTCAGCTCGTCGAGCTCGGACTCCAGACCTAGGACCTCCTCGGCCAATTCCCTGTCCTGGTACATGAGAGAGGCGTATGCAAGGCTCAAGGCGAACTCGGACGCGTCCTTCATCTCGACCAAGATATCCCTTACGCTCCTTGGCTCACCCTCTGAGGCCATTCCTCTCCTTCCCCAAAGGCAAGGTTAAAAACCTGATTCGTCCACGTCATCGCTCCCCAAGTACTCCCCTGTGGCGATCTCTATTATGTCTAGGGGGATCTTCCCGGGGTTCTCCAGCGTGTATGAGTAGCCCACTGGTATCTCCGTTCCCTTTCCTCTCGTTATTATCCTCTCCTCCCCGTTGACCATGACTCTGGCAGTTCCGGTGAGCACCTGCCAGTAGATGCTCCTGTGGTAGTGCTTCCTGGGCCCGAACCCCTTCCCCGGGTATATCCTCAGTCTGCTCACCTCGTACCCCTCTCCCCTGAGTAGAGTTGTCTTCGTTCCCCATGACTCGTAAGTCACCCTGTGCCTCAGCACCTCAGGCACATTCTCCTTGAGCATGGCTTCGACAAGCCCTCTAAGCTCCTGGCCCTTCCCCTTGGGCATGACCAGAATGGCGTCCTCGTCATCCACCACTATCATGTCCTGAACCCCAACCAAGGCGACCAACCTCTTCGATAGCACCAAGTTTCCGTCGGACTTAGCATGCTTTACGCGTCCACTTATGGCGTTTCCCCTGTCATCCTTATCCAGAAGTTCATATATCGACTCAAAACTTCCCAGATCGCTCCACCCGAGATTCTTGGTGGGAACGATGGATAGGAGGTGTGGTACCTTGGCCAGCGCACCGGAGCTCACATCGACCTTCTGAACGTTCCGGTACGCTTCCTTCGGATCATCAAACCTCTTGAAGGGCTCTGAAACCCCTGGGAGATTCTCTTCAATGACTCTCATCATGAGAGACGCTCTAAACGACATGATCATGGTGCTCCAGTACCACTTGCCTTCCTCCAGCATCTCCCTCGCTCGCTCCACCCCTGGCTTTTCAACGAACTCTTCTACCTCGTAGATCCCTTCATCAATCTCCTTCCCAGCCTTTATGTATCCGAATCCGGGCTCCGGTTTCGATGGAGGGACTGAAACCAAGGAAATTCTCCCCTGTTCCGCTGACCTGATTGACAGGGAGAGTGCTCTGAACAGCTCCGATTCGTTCAGGATCATGTGGTCGGAGGGGAATACAGTCACATCGATAGAGGAACCGAACAGGTCCTCGGCCCTCATGAGTCCGTAGTAAATAGCAGGTGCCGTATCTTTTCTATCAGGCTCTAAGATGACGTTCTCCTCGTCCAAGTCTATGTCCATTTCTCTAGCTTGACCTATCACTTGGTACTTGTACATCTCGGACGTGACGACCATCACATCATCGGCCAAGATGGAAGCCCGCTTAAGGGCCTGTTGATATGTGGAGAGATCACCTAGAACCTTAGCGAACTGTTTTGGATACTCTTTGCGGCTGAGAGGCCAGAGTCTAGTCCCGAAACCACCGGCCAAGATCATGGCGATCCTCATGGCAGCCTACCAACCCGTGATGCGCACAGGATTCTATTAAGCGTTGGTAAGATTCACGTATGATCATTCTTTAAGATGTTCCATTATACTGGTCCTTTTGAGGTAAAATACTTCATTGGAGTGTCGGGGAAATAAGCCGGTTGGCGGCGGGTTCAGTAGGGCTTGACAACCGGTATTGTGTGATTGTAAAATGAAGTATTTTGATGATTATGGGAAAGAATGTCAATTTTTTCTATGGAAGAACGAGTTAATCATCTTAATTAATGTTCACGATAAGGCAGTATTTATAAGTAACCGTTCCAGAGCACGTAATAGCACCCTTCACGCACATCTTGTGTGAAAAGGGAGGTACTTCCCATGAAGAGGTATGGAGTTTCCAAGTATGTGACCGCGATAGCGTTTCTAGTAATAGGCCTTATCGTGGGCGCGGCAATCGCGATGTCCTCTCCGGGACAGGTAATTACAACTACTGTCACTCAGAGCAAGGTTGTCACGGTCACCAAGACGATCACTCCCGCGGCCCCGACCACCACTCAAACTACCACTCAGAAACCGACGGGATTCGCTGGTACTATCTACATAGGTACCACGATCTCCCTGAAGGGCAAGTTCGCCCATGAGGGAGAGTACGCTCTGAATGGATTCAAAGTCGCTATAAAGTGGCTGAACGAGGTGCACGGAGGCATAAAGGTCGGAGACAAGGTTTACAAGGTCGAACTAAAGTATTATGACGACGAGAGCAGCAGTCAGAGGGTACCAGAGCTCTACAGCAAGCTGATAACCGAGGATAAGGTGAACTTCCTGCTAGCCCCCTACTCATCCGGTCTGACGAAGGCTGCCGCCCCCGTGGCCGAGCAGAACAAGATAGTCATGGTGAGCCACGGAGGTGCGAGCGACTCCATCTTCCAGCAGGGTTACAAGTACGTGGTACAGACCCTGAGCCCGGCTTCCACCTATCTGAGGAGCGTGGTTGACCTCATAGCCGAGAAAGACCCGAACGCTAAGATCGCCCTGATATACGAGAACGCCGCTTTCGCCGCCACCGTGGCCAAGGGGGCCAAGGATGAGATCCAGAAGAAGGGTCTCAAGCTGGTCTACGAGAAGCCTTATGAGAAGGGAGCCACTGAGTTCGGATCTATAATAAACGAGGCTATGGCTGCCGGCGCTGACGTGCTCCTCGGCGGTGGTCACTTCGCCGATGGAACCGCTCTGGTGCAGCAGGCCTGGCAGCTCGGTTGGAAGCTGAAGGGCATCGGCATAATCGTGGCGCCTGCGTTAGCTCAATTCAAAGAGCAGCTTAAAGAGGCTGCTAATGGCGTGATGTACCCCGCTCAGTGGGAGATAGGGGTTAAGTACAGTCCGGAGGCTGCCAAGAAGCTTGGAATAGAGTGGTTCGGGCCAACCAACGAGGAGTACATACAGATGTACAAGGAGGTCTCCGGAGGAGGCATGCCTGACTACCACGCTGCTGAGGCCACTGCCGCCATACTGCACCTAGCCAAGGCGATAGAGGTCGCTGGAAGCCTTGATTCGGACGCCGTCAGGGCAGCCTTCAACAAGGTGGACATAATGACCTTCTTCGGAAGGCTCAAGATAGACCCAGCAACTGGACTGCAGGTGGGCCACCAGATGGTGGTCGTGCAGTGGCAGGCCGGTGAGAAGAAGATAGTCTATCCGCCGGAGGCGGCTCAGGCGAGCCCGATCTACCCGGCAGAGAACTGGTACAAGAGGTAAGATCTCTTTCCCCTTTTCTCCTCTTTTTGGGTGGTCGTTATGGACGTGTCGATCCTCGCCATCAACCTCGTCAACGGCCTTCTGTGGGGCATCATCCTAGGATTCGCCGCCGTGGGGCTCACCCTGCTGTGGGGAGTAATGAAAGTAGTGAACTTAGCTCAGGGAGAGGTAATATTGATGGGCTCGTATGTGGCGATAATACTCTTCGCCCAGTACGGTCTGAGTCCTCTGATAGGTGGCTTGGTAGCTCTGCTAGTTGGATTAGCTGCTGGGTTCCTGATCTACTGGGCCCTCCTTCACAAGCTGGTGGGCAAGGTGGAGAGAATAACCCTGAAGATCGAGATGTCCACCCTGCTGGCCATGTTCGCCCTCAGTATAGCTTTGCTCAACTTCTATTACTACGCCTTCGGAAGCGAACCCCGCGGATTTGGCCTGTGGAGCATAGGTGTTCCGTTCATCAGAGTATTAGGAACTACTATCAGGACCAATATCCTGCTGGCTGATGCTCTGGCTCTGATAAGCGTGGCCGTCATCTACCTGTTCCTCGACAGAACCATACTGGGCAAGTCCATAAGGGCCGTGATGCAGGATGCTCAAGCTGCCTCCTTGGTCGGTATAAATCCCGTGAAAATCAAGCTTCTCACCACGATCTTGGGCATCGGCCTCACTGTATTCTCCGGGTTCATGGTCCTCCTGTTCGAAGCCTCCGTGACTCCAGAGATAGCCCATAAATACGCCCCCCTCAGCTTCGTGGTTGTGGTACTGGGAGGACTGGGTAGCGTCGTTGGTTCCTTAGTTGCGGGCATCATAATCGGGATAATTTACGGTCTCTCGAAGGTCGTGGTGTCCATCTTCAATCCGAGGATCAGCGATCCAGTTGCGCTGTCCACAGCATTCATAGTCCTCATACTGATCCTGTTGTTCAAGCCCGAAGGCATCTTCGGGAGGAAGAGGTAAAATGGCTGGAAAAGAGAGTACCTTATCCCATTATCTGAGGAGCCCCACGCTCCTGATAATAGTGTTCGTGATCCTCGGAATGCTCGTGGCTAGGATAATGGGAATGAGCACTTTGGACACGCTGATGACTATTATGTACTTCATGGGCATCGCCCTGTCACTTAACATAATCATGGGATTCGCTGGCTACGTGAGCTTCGGCCATGCGGTCTTCCTAGGGCTAGGGGGTTACGCCTACGTGCTCCTAGTCTACTTCATCAAACCGCTGGCTGACCTCCAGAGCCTGGGCTTCGGTCTAGGAGCATTCTTAGTGGCCGTGTTGGCTGGTCTGTTCGCCGCGGCCATAGCTGCCAGCGTCGGAGCTGCAGTATTGAGGCTCAGAGGGGCCTTCTTCGCCATCGCGACGATAGGTCTGGATTTCACCGCTCTCTACCTGATGAAGGCCATTGTGCCTGAGCTCAACCCAGAGCAGTTCTTCGGGGCCCAGATAATCCTGCCAGCCGACAAGATAGTGGAGAAGGATGTGGTGTTCAACGCAATGTTCCTAACTTTGATCATCCTGCTGGCCGTGAACTATTACATCAGGAAATCGCCCTTCGGTGTGGGGCTGACGGCCATAAAGGAGGATGAGGACGCTGCTGAGGTTTTGGGAGTTCCCACCACCATGTTCAAGATAATTGCCTTCACCCTAGCGGGATTCTTCACCGGAATGGTAGGTGCTCTGTTCTCGCTCAACGGTGGAGGTGTGGACGAGACCCTGTTCAACCTCGGCCACAGCATAGACATGATAGTCATGATAGTGATAGGGGGACTGGGAACCGTACTGGGACCCATCGTGGGCTCCCTGATATACTTCGAGCTCTACGACCTCCTCCTAGTGCACTATCCGGGCGTGAACCTGATCATCTTGGGAATCATAGTGGCGATAGTGGTCCTCTTCTTCCCGGAGGGACTCATAGGACTCCTGAGAAAGTACAAGGTGAAGGGAGTGAGGCTGAGGGATCTCTTGGAGTAGGGAGGGGATGAGATGGAGGACATCTTGGTGGTTGAGAACGTCACGAAGAGGTTCGGCGGACTGGTCGCCAACAACAAGGTCTCCTTCTCGATGAGGAGGGGGGAGATTCTGGGACTGATAGGACCCAACGGCGCCGGGAAGACCACTCTTTTCAACGTCATAACCGGCGTTTACAGGCCGGACGAGGGCAGGGTGATATTCAAGGGGGAGGACATAACCGGGAAGCCACCCCACGTCATCACTAGGAAGGGGATAGCCAAGACCCACCAGATAGTGAAGCCGTTCAATGACATGACCGTACTGGAGAACGCCATGGTCGGGGCGCTCTTCGGGAAGAGGGCCCGTCAGATAACGATAGGCGAGGCCAAGGAGATCGCTTACCAGTCCCTGGAGTTAGTAGGGTTAGCGGAGAAGTCCGAGGAGTTCGCCGTGAAGCTGACGCTCAGGCAGAAGAAGATGTTGGAGCTGGCTAGGGCCCTTTCCGCCGAACCGGAGCTTCTCCTGCTGGACGAGGTGCTGGCTGGCCTCAACCCGAAGGAGATAGAGGAGGCCCTCGAGATCATAAAGAAGGTCAAGGAGGAGAGAGATTTGAGCATCATAATGATAGAGCACGTGATGCATGCGGTGATGAACATCGCCGACAGGATAGTGGTGCTGCATTTCGGCTGGAAGATAGCTGAAGGTACCCCGGAGGAGGTGGCCAACAACCCGGAGGTGATAACCGCCTATCTAGGAGATCCGAGGTACGCGTTGAGGTTCGTCAAGAGGAAGGGAGGCGAGGAAGATGGCTCTTCTTGAGTTAAAGAACATAGACGCTGGGTACGGGGAGACCCAGGTCCTCTGGGACATAAACCTGCAGGCCGACGAGGGCATCATAACGGTAATGTTGGGTAGCAACGGCGCCGGGAAGACCACCACGCTCAGGGTCACCAGCGGCATCCTCTCGCCCTGGAAGGGCCAGATCCTGCTGGGAGGCGAGGACGTAACCAGGCTTCCAGCACACAAGAGGGTCGAGCTGGGGATAGTGATGGTCCCCGAGGGCAGGAGGCTCTGGCCCGAGCTCACGGTCTTCGAGAATCTAGAGCTGGGCGCCTACACCAAGAGAGCGAGGGACAAGTTCGATAGCAGCTTGGATCTGGTGTACAGCCTGTTCCCGAGGTTGAGGGAGAGGAGGAACCAGCTGGCCGGTACTCTGAGCGGTGGAGAGCAACAGATGCTCGCCATCGGGAGGGCCCTCATGGCCGTCCCGAGGATACTGCTCATGGACGAGCCCTCCCTAGGCCTGGCACCCAAGTTGGTCGGCGAGATAATGAACGTGGTCAGGAAGCTGAGGGACGACGAGAGGCTCACCGTCTTCCTGGTCGAGCAGAACGTGCACATGTCTCTCGAGATAGCGGACTACGGCTACGTGATAGAGCAGGGAAGGATAGTCCTGTCGGGCCCCAAGGAGGAGTTAGAGGGCAGTGAGAGGATAAAGAAGGCCTATCTGGGCCTCTAAATCCCAATTTTTATTGTCATCCGTTAAATCTTTTAGGGCACCCTCATTCCAGATGAGGCTCGTCAGCTTCTGGGGAAAGGGTGGAGTGGGTAAGACGACGTGTTCGGCCTCCTTGGCGGCTGGGCTTTCCGAGGAGGGGATGGATGTCCTCTTGTTGACGACTGACCCGACCCCTACGCTCTCCGATGTTCT
>JAMOVA010000002.1 GCA_027061785.1 Thermoproteota archaeon | reverse complement strand
CGACATGGATTCAAGGCCGGAGGACGTGAGGATAGAGATGAGAGATCCCAAGGAGGTGGCCTTCATAGGGGGGAAGAGGATAGCGCCTGAGGGCGTCGACATACTCAACCCAGCGTTCGATAGGACTCCTCCTTCCAACATCACGGGCATAATCACGGAAAAAGGGATTGTGGGGAGGCCCCTAGAGGAGGGGATAAGGAGACTGTTCAGCCGAAGCCTGGAGGCCTGACATTCACCACCTCTTTATTCACCAAGTTTGGCGGGACCTTCCCGTTGAGGAAGGCTATCAGGTTCTCGGCCACCATCTCAGCCATCCTCGATCTTGTCTCATGGCTTGCGCTAGCGGCGTGAGGCGCTAGCACCACGTTGTCCAGCTTCAGGAGAGGGTCGTCAGGGGGGATGGGCTCCTGCTCGAAAACGTCTAGGCCGGCTCCCGCTATCCATCCCTCCTTCAGGGCCTTGTAGAGGGCCCTCTGGTCCACTACCTTACCCCTCGCAGTATTTATCAGGAAGGCGGTGGGTTTCATCTTCCTCAGCTGCTCCTCCCCGATGAGGTGGTAGGTCTCAGGGGTCAGGGGCACGTGGAGGCTCACGTAATCGGACTCCTCGAGCAACCTATCTAGATCCACGAACTCGGCCCCCAACTCCTTCTCCAAGTCCTCCCTTCTCACCGAGTCGTAGTAGAGGATCCTCATCCCGAAGCCCTTAGCTCTTCTGGCGACGGCGCTGCCTATCCTTCCCATTCCGACTATGCCCAGCGTCCTCCCGTACACATCGGAGCCGAGCATCATCAGTGGATGCCAGGCCACCTTCCACCTTCCTTCCCTCACGTATCTGTCCGCCTCTACGACCCTCCTGGCCACGGCAAGCATCAGCGCGAATGTGAAATCGGCCACCGTTTCGGTGAGGACTCCCGGGGTGTTGGTGACGTAGATCCCCCTCTTCGTGGCTTCCTCAATATCTATGTTATCGTAGCCGACCGCGTACTGCGAGACGATCCTGAGCTTAGGGGCGGCGTCGAAGACCTCGGCATCTATGGGATCGGTGAGGAGCGAGACCAGAGCGTCTACATCCCGCACCCTCTCAATTATCACGTCCTTGGGCGGGGGGGCCTCGTCAGTCCACAGATCAACCTCGAAATGTTCCCTTATCTTGGAAAGTCCCCTCTCGGGGATCTCTCGGGTCACGAAAACCTTGGGTCTCATCGGACCACCCTTAAGAGGTGGCGGGAAAAGCTTTTAATTCTCCCTCCACCCGCCCCCCGGTCAAGCATTTTAAGGGGATTCGGTCGTCTGCCTAGGTGGTCCGTATTTAGGTTGAAGCCTGAGAGGGAAGAAGGGAACCAAGAGTACAAGCTGAAGCTCGATCCCCAGTCGGAAGAGCGTATCGCCAAACTCATAACCCAGCTGAATTACAGGCTTAACGAGGGCGGAGGGGAAGCCTTCTACGAGCTTGGGATATCGGATGATGGGCTCCCCGTGGGCCTGACTGAGGATGAGGCCAAGAGGACGTTTGAGGTCATGGACAGGATTGTGGAGAGCCTGGGAGCCAAGTACATGGTGGTGAGGAGGGAGAAGGCCTCTAGAGGATACGTGTACGAGCTCCTGATAAGGAAGACCGTCGATGTACCCCCAATCCAGATATCGATCGCCCTGTTGGGCAACGTGGATGCCGGTAAGTCGACCCTGAAGGGGGTCCTCGTCTCCGGTATGCTCGACGACGGTGATGGGCTGGCCATGAGCCAAGTCGCCAGGTACCTCCACGAGCTCAAGTACAGGAGATCCTCCTCAGTCACCTACCACATTCTGGGGTTTGATGACAGGGGAAGATCGGTGAACGATGAGCTGGAGGGGTACAACGAGTCCGAGATATACCTCAGGTCCTCCAAGGTGATAATGCTGGTGGACTTGGCGGGCCACGAGAAGTACCTCAGGACCACCCTGAAGGGTGTGCTAGGCTCCATGCCGGACTATGCGGCCATAGTTGTAGCTGGAAACGCGGGGCCCATAGGGAGCTTCAAGGAGCATCTGGGCATTTCAGTGGCCCTCAAGATTCCATCCTTCGTGGTGATCACGAAGGTCGACATGACCCCCAAGGAGGTGCTCTCCTCGAACATAAGGAAGGTCACTGAGTACCTCAAGCTGCCAGGGGTCAATAGGATCCCCTACCCGGTGAAAAACGAGAATGACTGCGCCGTGGCTGCTAGGAACATGCCCCACGGGAGAATAACACCCATATTCCTCATATCTAACGTCACCGGGGAGGGACTGGACCTGCTCAAGAAGTTCCTCAACCTCCTTCCACCCAGGCTGAACTGGAGTGATAAGGAGAGGGAACCTTTCCTCACCTACGTGGACGACAAGTTCAACGTCACGGGGGTGGGGCTGGTTATATCAGGGCTCGTGGAGTCAGGCGCGATATCCGTGGGCCAGAGGGCCCTCCTCGGACCGTTCGACGACGGCTCGTTCAGGACCGTCAGGGTGAAGTCGATCCATGTGAGCAGGATCTCGGTGGAGAGGGTTTCTGCAGGCCAGTTCGCCACCTTTGCAGTCACCAACGTGGATTACGATGAGGTCAGGAAGGGAATGGTCCTCTTGGATGTGGATGCGAAGCCTCGGGCTGTAAGAACATTCAAGGCCAGTATAAGGGTACTCCATCACCCCACGACCATCAAGATCGGTTATGAGCCAGTAATTCAGCTCAGGACGATAAGGCAGCCCGTGAAGCTGATACGCTCACCGAAGCCCTACCTCCGAACGGGAGACAAGGCTGAGGTCGTGTTCAGGTTCGTCAGAAGGCCTGAGTACGTGAGGGTAGGGGATACATTCGTCTTCAGGGAGGGCAGGACCAAGGGACTGGGCAGGATAACGGGGATAGTGGAGTAGATAGGAGTGCGGGTCAAGGTAGGCAGCAAGGTATACGAGAGATCAGTCCCCGACCACCTCTTCAATGAGGTGAAGGAGAGGGTCAAGTCCGTTTGCCGCTTCGATCCCTCGACCAAGACTTGGATATTCGATCCGAGAAAGGCCCTCTGTTCCAAGTGGGATGTCTTAGTGGAGTTCTTTCGCGTGCCGGAGGAGGAGATCAGGAGAGAGGTGGAGAAGTTCAAGGCCGAAGTGGACGAGAAGCTGAGAGAGGCGATGGAAAAGGGATATTTCGCATTTCTCCCATGTGGGGAGGTCAGAAGACCCTTCAAGATGGAGGGGGGCCTGGCACTACTTGACCTGAGGGAAGTGGAGAGGATAATAGCTAGAGAGGGACCCCTCAAGGCATACGACCTCATTCTGGGCTCCATAAACGGCTATTACCTGGTAGATCACCTGAGAAAGCTGGAATCTCTGTTCTCATCCAAGAGGGTGGTGATCCTGAGGGATGCAGGTAAGAAGATGGTTATAGAGATACCTTACCCCGAGGAAGGCATCATAAACAGCTTGGAACTCACTTCCAAAGTGAAATACTACGTGAGAACCCTAAAGGACGTTCAGGTAAAGGAGCTTACCGTTCTGAGGAGGAAGGGCCATACTACCTTTGAAGGTCCCTTCTTCATGCATCACAGAATTCGGGATATAGCCAAGAGGTACAATTACTCCGTCTCAGATGAGGTGAACTGGCCCGATCAGGATGTGGCCCTCTACAAGGACTTCTCCCTCTACGACTTCCAGAGGCAGGCAGTCGACAACTGGGAGAGGAACGGAAGGTTCGGCACGGTGGTCATGCCCACCGGAGCTGGTAAGACCTACGTTGGCCTAGAAGCGATCTTCAGGACCTCTAAAAGCACCTTGATCTGCGTAGTGACCGAGGAGCTGGCGAAGCAGTGGTCCGAGCTGATAAGTGAGAAACTCTCCTTCAAGCCGGGAATCTTCACGGGGAGGAAGAAGGAGATAAGACCGATCACGGTGGGAATCTACAACTCGGTTGCCAAGCACATCGAAAGCATATTCGACAGGTTCAGCCTGATAATATTCGATGAGGTTCACCATGTACCGGCCGCCACCTTCAAGGAGATAGCGTTCAAGGCCAAGGCCAAGTACAGGCTTGGGTTATCCGCCACCCCGGAGAGGGCAGATGGGAACCACCACCTCATATTCCTCACATCCGGGGAGGTCGTTTACAAGGTGGACTACGAGCAGCTCCTCTCCATGGGCTTCTTGGCTCCGGTGAGGCATCACTTGATATACGTCGAGCTCTCCCCTGAGGAGAGGAAACAGATGTCTAGAGAGCTCCTAGCAGCTAGAAGTGATGAGGAGAGAAGGTTAATCGAGAAGAAGTACGCTCTCAAGGCGAAGGCCAAGATCGAGAAGGTACTGGATCTGCTGAGGAGCCTCGAGGGAAGGAAGATACTCGTATTCACCGAGTACATAGATCAGGCCGAGGAGATATACAGGAGGGCCAAGGAGCGGGGTTACAGGATCGAACTCCTGATAGGCAAGACGACCAACAGGGCCGAGATATTCGACAGGTTCAGGAGGGGCGATGTGAACATAATAGTGACCACCCGCGTGCTGGACGAGGGCATCGATGTACCCGACGCCGACGTGGCCATTATAGTGAGCGGTTCGGGATCGAGGAGGCAGATGGCTCAGAGAGTTGGGAGAGTGGTAAGAGGGGCTCCTGGGAAGGTAGCAGATGTGTACGAGATAGTTACTAAGGGAACGATCGAGGAGAGGCTATCTAGGATGAGAAGGAGGGGGTTACCCATCTCCTCCCGGCGCAGGAGGGGCGCGAAATTTTAAAGCAAAGGTCTCCCCTGAAGTTAGGTTAGCCTAACTTGAAGCAGGAGGGGAGGGGCCAATGGATGGTAACTTAGTACCTCTAATCGCGTTGAGGCCAGGTCAGAGGGGCCGCGTCGTGACGATGAATGTGGGCAGAGGGAAGGCTAGGAGGCTGATGGAGCTTGGCCTCCTCCCCGGAGAGGTGGTTGAGGTCGTCTCGAACTCGGTGGGGCCCGTCGTCATCAGGGTCAGGGGGATGACCTTGGCCTTGGGGAGGAACGTCGCCTCTCGAGTCTGGGTGGAGGTGATCTCGTGAGCGAGGTGCTGGTAGCGCTGGCGGGATCTCCAAACGTGGGTAAGAGCACCCTTTTCAACAGGTTAACGGGAGGTGACGTTCATGTCGCTAACTGGCCGGGGGTCACGCTTCAGAGGGCGGAGGGGAAGACGGAACACCATGGGATCGTTCTGAGGATAATCGACCTCCCGGGAACGTACAGCCTCTCCGCTCAGGACATAGGGGAAAAGATAGCGAGGGAGTTCATAGTCGAGGAGAAGCCTGATGTCATGGTTATAGTTGTGGACGCTACCTCCCTCGAGAAGTCCCTATACTTCGCGGTGATGGCCCTTGAGCTTTACCAGAAGGCAGTAATAGCATTGAACATGATCGACGCAGCGGAGAAGAGGGGAATACACATAGATATTCAGGGACTGGAATCCAAGCTAGGGGTCCCTGTCGTTCCGGTTTCCGCCCTGAAGGGCATCGGCTTAGGCGTCCTCTTGGACAGGATCTTGGATGTGGCCCAAGGAAGGGTGAGAACTTACCCTCTCAGGGTCGATTACAACGGGCTGGAGCCCTTCATCCACGAGGTGGAAAGGCTACTCAGGGAGAGAGGCGTTCTCGATAAATATCCGAGTCGTTGGGCCGCTGTTCGCCTCTTAGAAGGGGACGAGGTCCTTCTAGATGAGCTGAAGAAGATAGATCCGGAACTGGCTGAGAAAGTGAATTCCATCAGGGAACGGGCTAGGATAGAACTGGGGGAGGATCCGGAGAGGATAGCCATAAGCTCCCGGTATTCGTTAATAGATGAGATCGTTTGCTCCACCGTGACGAGGGTGAAGCTGGCTGCCCCCACCCTCACCGAGAAACTGGACGAGCTGATGCTCCACCCGGTGGCGGGTCCCATAGTATCTGTCCTCCTGATCTTATTCACATTCTTCCTGATATTCGCTGTTAACACGGGCTTCCCACTCAACATACTCTTTGATCACATGGGATACTCGGAGCTGGCCGCTCTCATAGAGGAATACAGCTTATCTGGAATCTTGGGCTCCCTCTTCGACTGGCTATCCTCCGCACTCTCGGAGTGGTTGACCTCCATGGGGTATGCGGACTGGCTGGTGGGCCTCATCTCCGACGGCATAATAGGGAGCATAGGCACGCTAGCGTCCTTCATTCCCCTCCTCCTGATGGCCTACGTGTTCTTGGGTGCGATGCAGGACAGTGGACTCTTCCCTAGGGCAGCTGTATCCCTCGATAACCTATTCAGGAGGTTCGGATTGAGTGGTAGGGCCTTCTTCCCCGCGGCCTTGGGCATGGGATGTAGTGTAGCGGCCGTGGTGTCCACCCGCGCCATGGACGACGATCGGGAGAGGATGGTCACCGCCATGGCATCACCCCTCATCCCCTGCCAGGCCCGCCTCCTAGTACTACTGGCACTTGCTTCTGCCGCCTTCACGAACCCCTTGGAACAGTCGGCGTTGACCGTTTCCATCTACTTCCTCAGCTTCGTCCTCTACCTGCTAGTATCTAAGTTCCTGAACAAGTTCGTGTTCAAGGTGGAGTATGCGCCCGATCTGGTCATGGAACTCCCGCCGTACCACAGGCCCAGCTTGAGGGTCATATGGTGGTACGCGAGGAGCAACACGGAGCACTTCGTGAAGAAGGCCGGGTTGCTAATATTCGTCTTGGGAGTTGCCACATGGTTCCTCCTGAACTTCGGACCTTCCGGCTATCTATCACAGGGAGACATATCTAAGAGCTACGCGGCCATCCTAGGTAACTTGCTGACCCCGGTGACCTCCCTCATCGGATTGCCCGATTGGAAGTACGCTCTAGCCTTCGAGGTGGGGTTCGTGGCGAAGGAGGGACTCCTCATAACCTTCTCCAGCATAACAGGCGCGGCCGACCCCGTGGAAGCTCTGAGGTCCATGGGTATAACTCCCCTCAAAGCTGTGTCCATGGCGTTAGCAATGAACTACTATGTACCCTGCCTCGCAACCGTAGCAGCCCTCTTCTCTGAGCTGAGAATCGGGAAATACGTTCTGCTGACAGTAGTAATCGAGATAGTACTGGCGCTCCTACTGGCCGGGACGGCATACTGGATTGGCATTTTGATGGGTTTCTCCTGAGGACCAAATTTTAATTTCGCAGCCGTTATAAAACTCGATGGACGAACTGGATGCCCGTATACTTGATGAGATTATAAAGGATGGGAGGATTACCCTTACCGAGCTTGCGAAAAGGGTGAAAGCTCCTAGGACTACTCTGACCTCTAGATTCAAGAAACTGGTCGAATCAGGATATGTGAAGGGATTTACGGCGATAATCAACTACAAGAAGCTTGGATATCAGCTAACTGCCTTCGTCTTAGTTCAGATAAGGAGGGGGAAGCCGGTGGGTGACAAATCTAATCAGGAGATCTTCATAGAGAACATAGCAACCGAATCTGAATCGAGGCCCGACCTCCCTTGGATAGAGGAGGCTCACATAATCACCGGGGATTATGACATTTTGCTCAAAGTTAGGGCCCGTAATATGGACGAATTGACGAGGTTCTTGGTCACCGAGCTGGCGAGGCATCCAGATGTAGAGAGAACGCATACTCTCATGGTCCTCAAGAGCCCCCATGAAGGCCTCTTCCCCATGAACAAGGTCTTCAGCGTCTCTCCATGAGGAGAGCCAGCAGAGGTATATCGGCCAGCAGGCGCTCGTCCAGCCTGTTCCACAGTATGCGGGGCTTTCCCCTAGCGCCGGTCCTTACAATCCTCTCTGGCGTGGTTATCAGGTACACTGGCATATCGTGCTCCTCCCTCGGAACCCTCTCAACTATCTGAAGTTCGTGCACCGTGGTTGCCACCGGTGTATCCTCCGATATGGCGCCGATCTCCCCTAAGATGCCGTATTCTATGTCGGAGAATCCGTGTCCCTTACCCAGCCTGCCCCCCTCCAGATCGACTGCAACCGATCCAGTGACCTTCATGTCGATTCGGGGAAGGTCGAGTCCTACCTTCCTCCCGTACTTGAAGGCGCCCCTGATCGTGGCCGCTCGCTCGTAGTTCGCTGGTACTATCTTCTTGGGATCGAGGATAATGAAGCCCTCCCTCAGCCTGGGGGTTGCCATTATCACGAGCTTCCCCTGCATGAGGCCCAGCATCCTCACGAACTTCTGAGGGGAGTCCGGATTGACGAACACAACTTCAGCGGACCTCCACTCGGGTTGAAGGGTGAGATTGATAGCGGCCCTCTCCGCTCCCCTGAAGTTGGGGATCCGGCCCCTTATGGGCTTCGGAAAGAGAGCTACCCCTTCTCTCTCCAGCCTTTCCCAGACCATCTCTCTGATCCTTCTCTTCTCCTCCTTTACATCCATCGATCGAGGAATCCCCTAATTAGCTTAAATAATGATCCCAGCTTAAGGCTGGATGAGTTTCAGGGAGAAGATACTGGAGCTCCTTATGAACTCCGAGGAACCGCTGTCCGTTGACGACATAGCCAGAGAGCTTGGCATGGATCCGAGAGAAGCTAGGGAGATCTACAGGCACTTAGAACACATAGCGAAGACGGCTAGGGCCAAGTACGGTAAGACGCTCCTGATGGAACCTCCAGTCTGCAGGAAGTGCGGATACGTGTTCAGGAACCTGAAGAAGCCGCGTAAGCCCAGTAAGTGCCCCAAGTGCGGAAGCGAGTGGATAGAACCCCCTCGATTCATAATAAAATGAAATGGGGGATGGGAGATCAGGACATCAGGTCCACCAACAGGTCCCTGACCTTGATCACTATATCCTCTCTGACATTCTCCAAGTCGCCGTGAGCCCTGCTTTCCACCTCTATCGTTCCAACGGAGACAGTTGGTATTCCTTTACCTGCGAACACGAACCCGTCATTCCCTCCGAGGGATCCAGCCACATCCCTCCTACCGAAGAACTTTTCGTAGCTGTCCAGCACCTCCTTCACGAACTCGTGATCAGGATGGGTCATCCATCCAGGGTTCAGGGTCTCCTCGAGCCTAACCTCGACTTCAGCACCGAACTTGACCGCAGCAGCGGAGACGGCAGCTAGGAACCTCCCAATCACCTCATCCTTCTTCTCGTCCGGTATGAACCTTATGTCGAACCCCAGAGTCGCCTCCGGAGGTATAACGTTGTGCTTATCGCCAGCCCTCATTATGGTCAGGCTGAACCTCCCCCAAAGCTTGGGGACCGGGGATCCCGGAGGTGCGGGGACTACTGACAGTCTGGAAGCATGTTCCTGTGAGAAACCCGTGAGCAGATCGTTGGCTATGGCTATGGCTTGGTGAACCGGGTTGAGCGCCGCGAAGGGCCTACCTGCGTGACCTCCCTTCCCTTTCACGACGATCTCGCCGTGGATCACACCGCTCGCACCTATGCCCACGAAGTCGGGAGCGGCATCTATCACCACGACCCTGTCTGGCCTAACACCGGCCTCCTCGAAACCCCTCTCGGCTACAGCAAATACACCAGTACCCCCAACCTCCTCATCTCCTACCACCACTACTACGGGGTTGTACTTACCGGATCTCTTATCCAGAATCCTCTTGGCCGCCGAGAGACTCAGGACTATGGCCGACTTGTCATCTGCAGCCCCCCTTCCGTATATCCTCCCTCCCACCCTCTGAGGGTCGAAGGGGTCGAACTCCCTGCCGTCGAGCTTCCAGGGACCTCTGGCAGGCACTACGTCATAGTGGGACAGGAGGATGAGGTTCTTATCCGCCCCCACGTCGGCCCACGCTATGACGTTGGGGACCTCCCCCCTATCATCTCTGTGTACATGTATGTGGGTGTTCAATCCGAGCTCCTTGGCCTTCTTCTCTATCATCCGGGCCGCTTCCCAGTAGTTCTTTCTCTCTGTTGCGTTAGTATCTAGGCGAACGAGATCCATCAGGAATTGGAACATCTCCTCATCGTTCATATGCTTGATGGGAGGGTAAGAACTTATACGCTTTCCCGCGCCACTCAGCCCATCGAGGTCCAACTCCGACCTAGAGAGGTGTGCGGTGAGATGCTCCGTCTCGTGCTTCTAGGCAGACCTGGAGCCGGAAAGGGAACGCAAGGCGCCTTCATCTCCGAGAAATTCAAGGTTCCCAGACTGGTCATGAGCGAACTCCTGAAGGAAGAGGTGAGGAGCGGTTCGGAACTGGGTGAGACCATAAAAGGGTACATGGAGAGGGGCCTCTTGGTGCCCGACGACATAGTGTATCAAGTCTTGGAAAAGAGGCTTTCAGAGGTCATGGAGAGGGGATTCGTGCTGGATGGATTTCCTAGAAACTTGGAACAGGCCGAATGGCTCGATAAGTTCCTCAGTGAGAGGGGAAGGTCCCTAACTGCAGTGCTCTTCTTCGATGTCGACGAACTGACCGTACTTCGACGGATGATGGGCCGTCTGGTCTGCGAGAGCTGTGGCAGATCATATAACGTCTTCTACGACCCTCCACCGGATGCGAGGAGATGCGAGTGCGGTGGCAAGCTCTATCAGAGGAGCGATGATTGCTACGAGAAGATACTGAGGAGATTGGACGTGTTCAATGAAGAAACCAGCCCCCTGATAAAGTATTACGAGGATAAGGGACTCCTTGTGAGAATAGACGCGTCTAAAGATGTGGAAGGGGTCAGAAAGGAAGTCTTCTCCACAATCTCTTCCCTTCTCTCTCCCTCCTGAGAGTTTCAGGTATCTTGATGAAGAACAGGCTGGAGAATAGCCTGGTGAATCCCAGCAGGAGCATTGTCTCCCTTACCCCGAGCAGATCGCCCAGCGTTCCACCTATCAGCGGTGCCACGGAGTTGGTGAGCGATGTGAGGGCGTTGAACGTGGAGACAGCTGAGCCACGCTTCTCCGGAGAGGAGGCATCTAGGAGGTAGGTGGGCGAGGCCACGAAGTACATGGAGAATCCCACCATGCCCACCGCCGTTCCTATCAGGATGTGGAGGAGGTTACTCCCTAGCGAGTAGGAGAACGGAATCGCGGCAGCGAAGGCAGGAGACATCACTAGGAGGATCTTCCTCCCTACCCTGTCGGCCACGAAACCCCACACAGGCTGCAAGATCAGCCTTGTAACGTTGGCAACGGTGCTTATGAGACCTATCTCCGCCTTACTCAACCCATACACCTTGATCTGAGCTACGGAGAAGAGCGGCCATGCTAGAGACCATATCAAGGACCACAAGACGCTGGCTATGAGGAACGGCCTGTAGCTTCCCTCCACGTGATCTGATATCGCTTCCTCCCTGCCACTTTCGCCCTCTCCAGCGGCTGGAGGTTCCGGTATACTGTGAGGGATGAGACACACGGTTCCAGCAGCCAAGAGGAACTGGCTGACGCCGACCAGGCTGGCAAACCAGTAGCCGAAAGCATCCATGACCATTCCAGCGATGGGTGAAAACACCGCAGTTCCCAGCGTTGAGAACGTGCTGGTCACCCCGGAGATCCTTCCTCTCTCCTCCAATGCAGTCAGATCACCCAAAATCGCTAACCATGCCGAGTTCGACAGCCCCATGAACGAGTTGAGCATCGCTCCCGCTGCATAAAACTCCCAGCTCGCCCGTGAGTTGTACACCCAATATATGAAGACGGCGGAGAGAAGATAACCCGCCAACATGAGGGACCTCCTTCTCCTAGCAGCTCTGTCTACCAGCCATCCCCAGAGAGGTTGGGTCACAGCGCTGGAGATGCCACCTAGTGAGATAGCTATGGCTACATCCGTGGGAGAGAAGCCGAACTTATCCACACCGTAAGCGTAGAGCAGGAAGAAGGTGAAACTCATGGATGTGCCTTGGAAGAACGAGTTGATGGACAGCCTCAGGGCCTTCTTACCGGTCTCTGATTTAAGCGGTGATGAGGGCAATTCATCACCTCAGCTCAGCGATAGGAAAGCTGAGATCACCACCACTGTCAGGGTCAGCAGGGAAAGCACCGCTATTCTGTGCTCTCCCTCCGCAAACATCCTGTAGGAGAGCGCCACCAAGAAGCTCGCGGGAGTCACCACTATGAGGAAGAGGCCCGCCTCCCAGATCAGGGGACTGCCTGAGAGATGCTCGATCACTATGCCTACCGCTAGCACGGAAAGCCCTAGAATGACGCCCCACCTGAGGAGATAAGGCAGATTTCCTAAATCCGCGTCCAAAGAATCACCTCACCACCCCACGAGCTTGATTCCTGCGTAGAGAAGCACTAGTGAGAAGATGAGCTTTATGTACCTGGATTTAATGCCCTTGAGCGATTTAGCGCCTATAGTAGCCCCTGGCATTATTCCTAACGCAAATCCGAGAACCAAGACGGGATCGACGAACCCCTTTATGGCATAGACCATGCTTCCAGAGGAAGCGGTGAGGCCCACCATGAAGGAGCTGGTCGCTACGGCCTCCTTTATCGGCATCTCCATTATCAGGTTCATTATGGGCACTTTAAGAACACCTCCTCCTATTCCGAACATCCCTGAAGCCATACCAGCGAAGAAAGATGATAGCACGCCGAGAGTCCAATGCTTTATCTCTCCCTTCTCCTTGGGTCGGGTGAATGTCCTGGCGAGCATGACGAGGGAAATCGCGATCAGTCCAAAGCCGAAGATCCTCTTCACCAAGTTGGAGGGCAGACCTATGGTGATGGAGGCTCCCACGATAGCCCCCAATGCGGTGGAGGGTTCAAGCGTCAGCGCTGCTTTGAGGTTCACCAGCCCCTCCTTGAGGTAAACAGTTGAGCTGGAAGCTGAAGTGACGATTATGGTGAGCAGACTGGAGGCGATCGCGACTTTCACATCCACCCCCAAGACTAGGACCATCAAGGGGACCATGAGGGTCCCCCCTCCTATGCCAGCCATTGATGAGATGATCCCGACGCCGATCCCGCTGAGTATCACCTCTAAGAACCTTATGAGGGGCTCCAATTGAGACCACCTTTACACTTCGGCCGACCACCTGATTCTTAATAACTTTGGATATTTCACACAGATCGGGGTAGGCCTTGATTCTAGACCTTCTGTCCACCAATTCCGGATCTCATCTCATCAAGAGGGAGGGGGAGATCAAGATAATAGGCTCCTGCATAGCTGTCGAATGGCCTGACATCGTCAGGGAATTCTGTGGGGGACTGTGCCTCTCTGCATGTCCGGAGAAGGATCACATAAACCTGATAGCCTTGAAGGTGGCCTCCATACTTGCCAGGGTGGATGTTAGAAAGATAAGCATCCTGACCGTTGACGGCAGCCCTCACTGCCTCCACTTGCATCACTCAGTGGAGGAGGCCGTCAAGATATCCGGCAGGGAGTTGACCGTGGAACACGCGGTACTTCAGAGGGGCAAGATAATTACGGTATCAGAGAAGGCCGTCAAACTCGCTAGGTACTTGAGTAGAGTGGAGGATCTCCTCAGGAGATGCGGGACGCGCTGATTCGAATTAGTGAACAAAAATTTTCCGAAACAGGCCCAGCACCCACCTCAGCAGCGGGAGAGTGAGGATCCCAGCCGCGCGAGGTAGGGCCTTAAGGCGCCCCGATCCTCTCCTATCTCAGGGAGATTCCCATCACCTTTTTTATATCGGTGGCCACCGTTGGTGTTGAGGATGATCTATGTCGAGGGTAGCGAGGAGGAAGAAGGTAGAGGGAGTAAAACCGAAGATCTCGCGTGGACTCCCTGTGATGGCTAAGCTGAAGTGTGCAGACAATACTGGAGCGAAGGTACTCATGATTATCGGTGTTCACGGCTACAAGGGACGGAAGGGAAGGATACCCTCAGCTAGCGTTGGCGATATGGTGACCGTGGTCGTGAAGAGGGGTAAGTACGACCTGATGCACAAGCCAATG
Organism: Thermoproteota archaeon; assembly: GCA_027061785.1. Classification (GTDB taxonomy): domain Archaea; phylum Korarchaeota; class Korarchaeia; order Korarchaeales; family Korarchaeaceae; genus Korarchaeum. The sequence continues at coordinate 57,492 of JAMOVA010000002.1, read as the reverse complement.
AAGGCAATAATAGTGAGGCAGAGGAAACCGTACAGGAGGAAGAACGGTCAATGGGTCGTCTTCGAGGACAACGCGGCTGTACTAGTCAATGATGACGGCACTCCAAAGGGTTCGGAGTTCAGGGGTCCCATAGCTAAGGAGGCCATCGAGAGATGGCCTGCTCTGGGAGCTGTCTCTGCTCAAGTAGTGTGAGGTGATGAGATTGCAAAGGACCGTGTCTCATAAGCCGGGCAAGCAGAGGAAATATCTGTACAACGCGCCCCTCCACCATAGGGGCAAGATGATATCCGCTCACCTATCTCAAGAATTGAGGGAGAAGTACGGGGTTAGGTCAATGCCAGTAAGGAAAGGCGACAGGGTCAAGATAGTCCGGGGAGATTACAAGGGAACGGAAGGAGAGGTCATCTCCGTGGATAGAGAGGGATACAGAATAGCGATCAAAGGACTAATAAGGAAGAAGACGGACGGGACAGAGATACCAATCCCCATACATCCCTCTAAGGTGATAATCACCAAACTGGACCTTAAGGACGATGCTAGGAAGAAGATACTTGAGAGGAAAGGCGTGACCGAGGAAGAGATAGAGGAGATAATCGAGGAAGAGGAAGAAGCTGAAGAGAAAGAAGAGCTGGGAGAGGAGGCTCAGGAGGGAACCGGAGCCGAAGAGGTAGGGAAAGAGGAGATGGCAGAGATAGAAAAGGAAGCCGAAGCTGAGGAGGATATCCAGGAGAGCCAGAGTGCACCAACTATGAAACCTGAACCTGAAGAAGAGGGAGATGAGTGATTATGGGGAAGATGGGAGGAAGTAGACATTTAAAGAGGCTTGCAGCTCCTGGCTACTGGCCTATAGCTAAGAGAGAGAAGGTCTGGGTGGTGAAACCGAGGCCAGGCCCCCACCCCATGGATCAGGGGTTCCCCTTGCTCGTAGTGGTCAGGGACATCTTGGAGCTGGCCACCACGGCTAGGGAGGCCAAGAGGATCATCTTCATGAAGAAGATCTGGGTGGACGGCAAGCCTAGGTACGACTACAAGTACCAAGTAGGTCTGATGGACGTACTCTCAATACCAGACCTGGGTAAGCACTACAGGATAGTCCCCGATCCCTTCAAGTTCCTGAAGCTTGTGGAGATACCTGAGGCGGAGTCCAACCTCAAGATCGTCAAGGTGATGGGTAAGAGGACCGCGAGGGGAGGGAAGATACAGCTGACCACCCACGACGGGAGGAACTTCCTGCTGGAGCCCGATTCGGACATGGCCAAGTCCATCAAGGTCGGCTACTCCCTGCTGATAGAGGTACCATCTCAGGAGATCAAGCAGATCTTCCCACTCGAAGTCGGTGCTGCTGCCGCCATGATCAGGGGAAGGATGGCGGGTCACATAGGCACCATAAGGGAGATGGCGGAGTTCATCGAGTTGCAGGACTTGGAGGATCCCAACCTGATATACAGGGGAACCGCGGAGAACGTGCTGGTCGTCGGGAGGGAGAAGCCCGCGATAAAGGTGAGGTGATCCCATGACCGTTGAGCTGGCAGATGCTATAGAGGAGAGGTGGAAGAGCAACCCCATGCTCATGCCTAGGGTCATGGCAGTGACCCTGAACATAGCCGTCGGCAGGAGCGGGGAGGTCCTCCTGAGGGCCGGTAAAGTGCTCGAAGAACTCACCGGACAGAAACCCGTCCAGAGGAGGGCTAAAAGGACCATTAGAGAGTTTGGAATAAGGAAGAGGGAGCCCATAGCCGTTACGGTCACTGTCAGGGGTAAGAAGGCGCTGGAATTGCTGGACAGAGTAGCTGATGCAGTAGATAGGAGGATCAAGGCCAGCGCCTTCGACGAGTTCGGTAACTTCGCGTTCGGCATAAAGGAGCACATAGAGATCCCTGGGGTCAGGTACAAGGCCGATATAGGAATCTTCGGCATGGATGTCATCGTGACCATGGGGAGGGCCGGCTACAGGGTCGCTAAGAGGAGGATAAAGCGCGCAAGGATACCTAGGAGGCACAGGCTGACCAAGGAGGAATCCATGGTCTTCGCGGAAAAGTACTTAAGGCTGAAGGTGGTGTCCGATAGCGAGTGAGGTGAGGGGGTAAAATGGCGAAGCCGAGAAGAAAGGTGAGGACGAAGGGCAAGGGCGCTTACGTATGCAGGAGATGCGGAAGGGTTGGGAGAGGCATAATCCGGAAGTACGGCCTCTACCTATGCAGGCAGTGCTTCTTGGAAGTGGCTCCCCTCATGGGATGGAAGAAGTACGAGTGAGGTGATCGCTGATGACGAGGCTAGACCCATTGGCCGACGCTATGAGCACCCTGACCAACGCCTCTAGGGTCGGAAAGAGGGAGACCATCATAAACATAGCCTCTAAGCTCATAGGGAAGGTGCTCAGGATACTCCAAGAGGAAGGTTACGTGGAGGAGTTCGAGTACATAGACGATGGAAGGGCAGGGAAGTACAGGGTCAGGTTGAGGGGGAGGATAAACAAGGCGGGTGTTATAAAGCCGAGGTTCTCGGTGAAGAAGGACGAGTTCCTGTACTGGGAGAAGATGTACTTGCCGGCAGAGAACGTGGGAGTCATAATAGTCTCCACCAATCAGGGAATCATGAGCCATAGAGAGGCAAAGAAGAGGGGAATCGGGGGAGTCCTCCTCGCGTACTGCTACTGATACAGGGGTGATGGGAGATGGGTAGGTTCCCCAAAGTGATCACTCAAGCTCAGGAGATTGAGGTCCCCATAATCGAGGGCGTCGATGTAGAGGTGGATGGGGCCAGGGTCGTGGTCAAGGGCCCCAAGGGTAGACTCGAGAAGAAATTCCATGAGGAACTGGTGGAGGTAGTTAAAGAGGGAGATAAGGTCAAGGTGAGAGTTTACGGTAAGAGGAAGTTCCATTACGCTTACTTGGGGACGGTGGCGGCTCACATCAAGAACATGATGAAGGGTGTCACCGAGGGCTTCTCCAAGGAGATGATAATAGTGTATGCTCACTTCCCGATGAAGGTCGAGATAGATGAGAAGAGGAAGCTCGTCGTGATAAACAACTTCCTCGGGGAGAAGGCTCCCAGATACGCTAAGATCGTCGGGGATACTAAGGTGAGGGTCGAAGGGGACAGGATATATATTGAGGGCATATCCAAGGAGGATGTCGGACAGACGGCGGCCAACATTAGGCAGGCCACCAGAATAAAGGATAAGGATCCGAGAGTGTTTATGGACGGTATTTACGTGGTGAAGTGAAAATGACCGAGTCGAGAGTGGAAGAAAATAGGGTGCTCCTGCAGAGGTTGAAGAAGAAAAAACCTAGGTTCCTGAACCTAGCCAGATACTGGAAGTTGGGTGCTGTCAAGAGCTGGAGGAAACCTAGAGGGATAGACAACAAGCAGAGGCTGAAGCTGAAGAGCAGGCCTAAGCAACCGGTGATCGGATACAAGAACCCCGATGAGATCAGGGGCCTCCACCCCTCGGGCAGGAAGCCCGTGATAGTGCATAATGTGAAGGAGCTGAGGAGCGTGGCTGAGGAGTATGGGAACGAGATCATAATCTACATAGCGGGCAATGTGGGGAAGAGGAAGAGGGCCGCCATAAGGGAGGAGGCGCAGAGGCTGGGACTTATCCTAGCTAACTAGAGAGGTGATGTAAGTGAAACTGGATTACCAAAAGAGACTAGCTGCCAAGGTGGCTGGTGTTGGCTTAGATAGGGTAAAGATAAACCCTGAGAAGATAGAGCTCATTCAGGAAGCGATAACTAGGAGCGATATAAGGAGGCTGATAAGGTCCGGGGCCATAGAGATACTGCCCAAGAAGGGAGTGAGTCGAGCTAGGGCTAGGGCGAGGCCGAAGCGCAGGGGTCCCGGCAGGAGGAAGGGCGGCAAGTACTCACGGCTTCCAAGGAAGAGGAGATGGATAAACAAGATAAGAGCCCTAAGGAGGGAGCTCAAATCGATGAAAGAGAGGGGGATAATAGACGCCAAGATGTACAGGGATCTCTACAGGAAGCTTTCCAGGTTCGAAAGCGTCGCCCACCTCAGGTCCCACGTCATGAGGGAGGTGAAGGGGGTTGGCTAGGTCGGCTAGGTACAAAGTCAGGTTCAGACGGAGAAGAGAGGGCAAGACCGACTACAAGAAGAGGCTGGCTCTGCTGAAGAGCGGGCTCCCCAGGATGGTGGTCAGGAGGACTAACAGATACATAGTAGTGCAGTTCGTCAGGTTCAGGCCTGAAGGGGACGAGGTAATAGCCTACGCGTTCTCTAAGGAGCTGTCGAGATACGGATGGCCGTACGGGGGGAAGAACACACCCGCAGCCTATCTCACCGGGTATCTTGCAGCTCTAAGGGCTAAGAAGGCGGGGGTCGAGAAGGCGATCTTGGATATAGGGAGGTTCCCATCCACTAAGGGTTCTAGGCTCTACGCCGCCCTCAAGGGCGCACTCGACGCGGGTATAGAGATACCCCACTCACCCGAGATCCTACCCGAGGAGGAAAGGATAAGAGGAGAGCACATAGCCTCTTGGGCTTCATCTCTCAAGGAGGAGAACGAGGAGTTCTATAAGAGACAGTTCGCCCTTTACCTGGCTAGGGAGGCCAGTCCTGAGTCCATGCCCGAGGCTTTCGAGAAAGTGCTGTCCCAGCTGGAACGCGAGCCCTTGGGAGGCAATAGTTAAATAAGCAGGGAGCTAATGGGGGTTGAGGAAAATGTCAGCCGAGGGAGAGGCTCAGAGCGAGTTGGAGAGGACTTGGACCCCCAGAACTAGGGTGGGTAAGCTAGTCGCTGAAGGCAGGATCAAGAGCATAGACGAAATACTGAGGAGGGGCATACCCATTCAAGAGCCAGAGATAGTTGACATCTTGGTTCCTGGCCTCAAGGAGGAAATCATTGAGGTCAGAAGGGTCCAGAGGCAGACCGACGCAGGGGAGCTGACCCAGCTCAGGATTGTTGCTGCCGTCGGCGATGGGATGAGCTATGTGGGTGTCGGAAAGGGTAAGGGGAGGGAGTTCAGGATAGCCCTGGCCGATGCCATAAGGAACGCCAAGCTGAACATAGTAAAGGTGAGAAAGGGCTGCGGATCTTGGGAGTGCGGCTGCGGCAGGCCTCACTCAATCCCTGCTACCGTAACCGGATCCTCAGGCTCAGTGAGGGTCACCCTGATGCCTGCTCCTAGGAAGCTCGGTATAGTGGGTAACGAGACTGCGAAGGTGATACTGGGGCTAGGCGGCCTGCAGGATGTCAGGGTATTCTCTAAAGGCCAGACAAAGAATAGAATGAACTACGCCTTCGCGATACACGATGCGCTATGGAAGCTCCTTTTGATGACCCTTCCGCAGGACTGGAGGGTCTGATCTAAAGCTTTTTATTCCCTCGTTCCAGTCAGGTGGAGAGGCGCGCGCCCGTTAGGCGCGAGAGCGCACGATGTCGGGTGCGCCCTGAGAGGTGATTGGGATTGGAAGAGGTCCCGCTGATGGCCATTGTGAGGATAAGGGGTAGAGTTGACATTAAACCGGACATCCGGCACACCCTAGACATGCTTCATATAAGGAGGAAGTTCTGGGCTACCGTGATACCTCTAACTCCTTCGTACAAGGGAATGCTACACAAGGTGAAGGACTACACCACTTACGGAGAGATCGACAGGGAGACCCTGATACAGCTGCTCAAGGCTAGAGGGGAGCTTACCACTGGAGGCAGGCTGACTGACGAGTGGTTGGAGGAGCACAAGGAGGAGACTGGATTCTCAAGTGTAGAAGAGCTGGTTGACGCCGTGATGAAGGGAGAAGTGAAGCTCCATAAGTTGCAGTGGCTGAAACCCTACTTCAGGCTTCATCCCCCGAAGGGAGGGTTCAAGAAGACGACGAAGAGGGCGTGGAACGACGGAGGAGAGTTGGGATACAGGGGGAAGGAGATAAATAGGCTCTTGAGGAGGATGATATGATGCGGACCATACCTAGGAGGAGGAAGAAGAGTAGGAAGCTGAGAGGACACAGACTCCACGGATACGGGCAGCAGAGGCAGCACAGGAGAAGCGGAAGACAGGGTGGATTCGGAAAGGCGGGAGTGAAGAAGCACCTCTGGACTTGGATAACAGCGTACGAGCCAGACTACTTCGGTAGAGGCAGGAGGGGATTCAAGAGACCGAGAGCCGTGGTCAGGGAGGTGAGGACTGTAAATGTTGGGGAGCTGGAGAGGATGCTCCCGGACCTGATGGCCCTAGGATACGCTAGGGAGACTGAGAAGGGCGTGGAGATAGATCTGTCTGAAGCTGGCTACGATAAGCTCTTGGGAAGGGGCAGCGTCACCAAGCCTCTACTGGTCAAGGTAGAGCTCGCTACCGAAATGGCCGTAAGGAAGCTAGAGGAGGCAGGAGGCGCCGTAATAACCGAATCGGAATCGGAGTGAGGGGGTAAAAATGAGTATTGTGAGGGAGATAATCGCCAAGATTAACAAGGGCATACCTGAGGTAGAGAAGCCGAAAAGAACCCCCTCCCTCAAGGAGAAGCTCATCTGGACGGCCATTACCCTTTTCATATACTTCTTCCTGACGGAGGTCCCCCTCTACGGCGTTCCTAGAGGGGGATTGGATTTCCTAGCAGAACTGAGGGTGATATTCGCAGGAGCCCAGGGGAGCATAGTGGAACTGGGCATAGGACCGGTAGTGACTGCTGGAATAGTCTTGGAGCTGCTCGTGGGTAGTAAGATAGTTCAGCTGGATTTGACAGATCCGGAGGACAGGAAGTTCTTCCAAGAGGCACAGAGGGTTGCGGCAATATTCTTCATCTTCTTCGAGGTCTCAGCTTACACCTTGGGAGGGAGGTTCGGCGCCCTCACCACTGAGCAAGCCCTGATGGCCATAGCTCAGCTCTCACTGGGGAGCTTCCTACTGATGATGCTGGACGACCTAGTCAGCAAGTGGGGGATAGGCAGCGGTATAAGTCTGTTCATTCTCGCTGGAGTGGCTCAGAGGGTGATGTGGGGAACCTTGTCCCCAGCTATCGAGAAGAGAAGTGGCAGGTTCGTCGGTGTCATACCGGCTCTCCTCACTGAGGGTGCCGGTGCCATCTACAGGGGTGCCCTTCCGGATCTCTTGGGATTGATCGCAACGTTCGTCGTGTTCTTGGCTGTCGTTTGGACGTACGATGTGAAAGTCAACATATCAATAGCGCACACACTCTACGGAGGTTACAGAACTAAATACCCGATAAGACTCCTGTACGTGAGTAACGTCCCGATAATATTCGCCGCGGCGCTGCTGGGAGACATAAGCATAATGTCCAAGATAGTCTGGGCAAGGGTCGGTGCCAATCCCAGTGGCTGGCTGAAATATCTTGTGGACATCCTAGGCCGCTACGAAGCGGATCCGATAACGGGTACCATGGTACCCGTCTCCGGATTGGCTTATTATCTAGCGACCCCACACGGTCCCGAGGTGCTCGTCCAGGACCCGATCAGGGCGCTGGTGTATCTAGTGGTCTTGGTAGGGGCCAGCGTCGTATTCGCTAAGATATGGGTGATGACTGCGGGAATGGATCCCAGATCGGTCAGCGAGCAGCTCGTCAAGCAGGGAATAGTCGTTCCTGGCAGGAGGGCATCGATAAAGGTGGTGGCCAAGACGATAGAGAAGTACATAGAAGCGGTCACCTACCTCGGTGGGTTCATAGTGGGTCTCTTGGCGGCTCTTGCTAACTTCACGGGAGCTCTAGGAACTGGCAGCGGAATACTGCTGGCAGTTACGATAGTGGCTGGCTTCTACGAGACGCTGATGCGCGAGCGCGCCTTGGAGATGTACCCGAGACTGAAGAAGTTCATAGGATAGGTGGTTCCAGTTGGATCTCTCCTTCATACTATTTCCCCCTGGCTCTATCCTCTTTCTCACATTCCTAGCCTTCGCCATAAGCCTCTCCATCAACCTGCTCAACAAGAGGACTATAGACTATGATAGGCTCAGGGAGCTCCAGAAGATCGTGAACGAGTACACCAAACTCCAGAGGGAGCTCATCAAGGACCCCGAGAATAAGAAGCTGAAGAAGAAGCTTGACAGGATGAAGCCCCAATTCGATGCCGCGCGCTCGGAGATGACAAAGATGAACATGAAGCCGATGCTCTACACTACTCTGCCCATACTTGTGATCTTCTGGGCCTTAGGGAACTTCTATGCGGAGATCCCGGTGGCTAGACTGCCATTTCCCATTCCCTTCATAATGGATTACTTCCACGGGAACAGCGCCCTCTCCAACCAGACGATCGGGTACCTAGGCTACTACATAATAGTGTCCTTCTTATTCTCGATGATATTCCAGAAAATACTTGGGACCTCCCCAACCGAATAATTTCCCTACCTTTTCATCGAGAAAAACTACGTCCCAATACCATTTCAAAGGGCGCGCCTAGGCAAACGTTTAAAATCCACAGGTTCGGTTAGGACTGACCGCGGAGGTGCTGGTCTTGATAATAAAGGACATAAACAAGAGAGGGAGGAACAGGCGTCTTAAGAAGGCTAGAGTAGCTGTTAGAACACCAGGAGGCAGGACCGTCTACCATTACAGGCACAAGAAGCATTCTCCCGCTAGATGTGCGAGGTGCGGTAAGCCGCTGCACGCCACGCCGACGGGCCCCAAATCCGTCATGGGCAAACTTCCTAAGAGTCAGAGGAGGCCCAACAGACCCTATGGTGGCTACCTCTGCCCCGAATGCCTCCGCGAGTTGATGCTCTCCAAGTACATAGAGGAGGGCCTGTCCCTCCTGGCGTCCCCCTGAGGGACGCTAGCCCCGCTCGCGAGAGGGGGTGTCTCGTATGGCAGTGATAGAGATAGGAAGAGTCTGTAGAAAGATAGCCGGTAGGGAAGCCGGCAGGATCTGCGTGGTTGTCAGGATAATTGACGAAAACTTCGTAGAGATCACGGGGCCTAGGGAGGTAACCGGGGTGAGGAGGAGAAGGGTCAACGTGAAGCACCTCGTACCCCTGCCGATAAAGCTCGACATATCGGAGGGAGCGAGTGACGAGGAGGTGAAGGAAGCCCTCAAGGAGACTGATCTTTATTCGAAGCTCCTAGAGGAGAAGGAGAAGAGGGAAAAGAAGAAGGGCAAGCCGGCTGAAGGGACCGAGGAATCCTGATGAGATCCTTTGCCGATGCCCAAGAAGAGCTGATAGTGAAGAGCATAGCTGAACCGGGACCCTACGGATACAGGCCCCGTGAGAGACCCCTCCTTTTTTACTTGGATCATGGGATCATAAACCTAGACAAGCCCAAGGGACCCACCTCCCATACCGTGACCAAGCTCGTTAAGAGGATCTTGGAGTACCCCGGGAAGATAGGGCACTGCGGGACCTTGGATCCCAAGGTGTCGGGGGTCCTACCCATAGTGCTGGGGAACGCCACCAAGCTGAGCAGGTTGATCGCGGGCTCTGACAAGGAATACGTCGGAGTACTTTACCTTCACGGGGATGTGGATGAGAGCGAGCTGAGGGAGGCGCTGGACAAGTTCACCGGACCTATATTCCAGAGACCACCGGTCAAATCGGCAGTGAAGAGGACCCTGAGGGTGAGGAGGGTCTACGAGCTGGAGCTATTGGAGAGCGAGGGACGGTTTCACCTCCTCAGGACGAGGGTGGAATCCGGGACCTACATAAGGAAGCTGTTCTTCGACATCGGGGAGTACTTAGGAGTAGGAGCCAGCATGAGGGAGTTGAGGAGGATTAGATCCGGCATCTTCAGTGAGAGGGAGAGCGTGACGCTCCAAGACCTCTACGAGGCTTACGTCCGGTGGAAGGAGCGTGGAGAGGAGGACCGTCTCCGAGAAGTGGTGCTCCCTCTGGAGGTGGCCGTGGCCCACCTACCAAAGGTAGTTGTCAAGGACAGCGCAGTGGCTTCTATCACCCACGGCGCGTCCCTGAAGGTCAAGGGGGTGAGCATGCTATCCAAAGACATAAAGAAAGGTAGTTTGGTGGCGATAATGACCCTCAAGGGTGAGCTCGTGGCTATAGGGAGATCGACCATGAGCTCCGAGGACATGGTCTCTTCGGAATCAGGTGTGGCTGCCGATATCGAGAGGGTCATAATGCCTAGGGACCTCTATCCTCCCATGTGGAAGAGGAGGGAGGAGGCCTGACCGGGTGCGCAACTATTAAATCCCCCAATTGTAAAGTTGTTGTACGGAGGTAGCCGGGGTGCCCTAGCCAGGAAGGGGGCTGGCCTGGAGAGCCAGTGGCCCACTGGGCCGCGAGGGTTCAAATCCCTCCCCCGGCGCCATCCGGATAATTGCCAGTTCCCAGTCTCTCATTGGGCTCGGAGCCACTTTACCACCCTCTTCTCCCGAACCGCCAGCGGAGCAAAATCTTATATTACACTCAAGACCCCAAGTTCCGAAAGAGGGGTGAGGAATTGTCGGAAACTGCGGAGCTAAGGAGGATAGTAAGGCTTCTCAACACGACCCTAGACGGTACTAAGCATGTACTCATCTCCCTGACCAATGTCAAGGGAATAAGCTTCGTTCTAGCTAAAGCGATCCTCATGAAGGCTGGCATTCCACCTAACAAGCTTCTTGGAGAGCTGACTGACGAGGAACTGGAGAAGATAGAGGATGTGGTCAACAATCCCGACAAGTACGGCATACCTTGGTGGATGCTGAACCGGCAGAAGGACCCGAGGACCAACGAGTCTAGAATTCTGATAGGAGACGATGTATCTTGGGTCATGACCCAGGACATCAACCTGATGAAGAAGATAAGGAGCTGGAAGGGAATAAGGCATGAACTCGGCCTGAAGGTGAGAGGACAGAGGACCAAGACCACTGGAAGGGTCGGGAGGACTGTAGGATACCAGAGGAAGAAGTGAGGTGGTACCTGATGGGAGATCCAAAGAAGCCGAGAAAGAAGTACGAGAGGCCCTATAAGCCTTGGGATAGACGAGTCCTCGAGGAGACAAACAGGTTGGCTGGCTACTATGGGTTGAGGAACAAGAGGGAGCTTTGGAGGACAAGTTATCTCGCCAAGAAGTACAGGAGGATAGCCAGAGAGCTATTGGCGGCCCCAGAGGAGGAGAGGGTGAAGGTAGAGCCCATAATAAAGAAGCTCCAGAAGCTGGGAATAGTAGGGGATGACGCCACCTTGGATGACCTCCTCGATCTGACGGTCGATCAGTTCTTGGAGAGGAGGCTCCAGACGATTGTCTGGAAGAAGGGATTCGCGAAAACTCCCTACATGGCGAGGCAGCTGATAACTCACGGTCACATAAGAATCAATGGTAGGAGGATAAAGCAGCCGGGTTACCTAGTAACGCTGGAGGAAGAGGAGACCATAGAATGCACGCATCCCGCATGCTTGGAGGAGCAGGCCGAGCAGCCTGAGCAGAAGACCGAATGATTAGGGAGGTGATCTCATGTCCACGCAGAAGAAGGGCAAGATCGGTGTGGCGCACATCTACTCCTCCTTCAACGATACCATAGTCCACATCACCGATATAACCGGTGCAGAGACCTTGGCTAGGTACTCCGGCGGCATGTTCGTCGACGCCGACAGGCTTGAGGGGTCACCGTACGCGGCCCTCAAGGCGGCGATGGCCGCCGCCAAGGAGGCCCAGAAGAAGGGTGTGACCCATCTCATAGTCAAGGTCAGAGCTCCCGGCGGGATAAAGAGCAGGATCCCTGGACCCGGGGCCACGGCGGCAATAAGAGGACTCTCCAGATCGGGTCTCATACTCATCAGGGTCGAGGACGTCACGCCCATACCCCACGATGGATGCAGGAGACCCCACGGTAGGAGAGGAAGGAGGGTCTGATCCCTCTCAAACTTTTATTCCCGTGCACCCTCAATTAGGATGAGGTAACCCTCGTGTCGGGGGATAACTTAGAGGAGATAGAGCCCCTGCTCAGCTGGTATAAATCGAGGGTAGAAAGTGTTCAAGTGGAGTCTCTAGGCTTGGATGGACGCACCATCATCCTCAAAATCGAGGGTAAGAAGGGGGATATCCGCTCCCTGGTCGCACTCTACGATCCATCTTTGGACGGTGATCTCCCTACTTGGCTGAGGGAGCTGATAGAATCACACAGGAGGGCAGGCATAGAGTTCGACCGAGTAGAGGTTTGGACCCCTATAGAAATGGCAGACGAGCAGTCAATTGAGTCTGAAGAGATCAATGGAGTAGACATTGTGATAAGATCTCTTTCGGAGATCGGGTCACCGGTATCTCCCACCCCTACCAGCCTCTCCTCCGGTAAGCGAACGATCAGTAGGAAGACCCGCAGACCCTCCCTCAGAAAGGAGGAGAGAAGGACCATTGTCGTGGTGGAGGAGAGGAAGGAGCACGATAGCAAGCACGAGGAGCCCGATCGGAGCAGGGAGGATAGCTTAACTGCGATTCTGAACGAGATAAAGAGGACCATAGATCAGTCGATGAAGTCCATCGTGGAGGAGGTGAGGAAGGGTAACGAGATAGACCTCCTCAATAAAATACACGAGTTGGAGAAGAGGGTGGAACTTCTGGAGGCGATGATAAGGCTGTTAGGACAGCAGGGGACCATCAACCTGCCGCCACCTGGCTGGGCGGCAAGGAATAATGCTCCGCCCAAGCTGGAACCCGCCGAGATCAGAAGGGAGTTCAGGAGAGAGCAACCCACCGAAGCTGAGGCTATTAGAACGAGAGAGGAGGAGAGAGCGGAATCCACCCCCGGATACAGCCATCAAGTTAATATTCCATCTGCTCAAGAGAGCGGTGGATCCGAGGAACCCCCGACCACGGGATCCGAGGACATACTTGAAGAGATATTAAGCAACCCGTGGGTCGAGATCCTCAGGAGGAAGGGTGAAGACGTTGAGGGCTAGGATCGTAAAGCTCACTGATGATGAGGCCGTTATAGTGGTGGAGGAGGCTAAGCCGCCCCTAGTGAATGCCCTGAGGAGGGCCATAATATCGGAGGTTCCCATATTCGCCGTTGATGAGGTCATATTCTTCGAGAACTCGACCCCCTTCTTCGATGAATACATCGCCCACAGGCTAGCCATGATCCCGCTGAAGACAAATCTGGATGTGGTCAGGGCGGATCCGGAGAGGACGGTCGTCCTCGAGCTAGTCAGGGAAGCCAAGGAAGACATCGAGACCGTTTACTCCGGGGAACTCAAGTCATCGGATCCTCTGATCGTTCCAGCCAACGAGAAGATCCCGATAATCAAGATGCGACAGGGTCAGAGGATAAGGCTCCAGGCGGTGGCTAGGCTGGGCAAGGGGAAGGATCACTCGAAGTGGCAGCCAGCTGTTGCCGTCGGCTACAGTTACATGCCCGTGTACGAACTGAGCAAGGACCTGCTCAAGGAGTGCGATCTCTCGAAGTGTGATGAGTGCATGAAGAAGAAGGGGAAGAAGGTCTTGGTCGATTACCCGGTTCTCTGCGAGGGGTGCTTGGAAGCCTTGGAGAGATGCAGGCTGGACAACCCGGATAAGGTCGTCAGGGAGTGGGATGACTCCAGGATAATCCTGAGGTACGAGACCACCGGCGCCCTGTCGGCGTACGAGGTCTTCTTGGAGGCTATAAACCAGCTCAAGCTCAAGTTCAACGAATTTTTGGAGAAGCTTGGATGATTAAGCTTTAATAGGGGAAGACCCCTAGGGGAAGATTGGAAGCGGGGGTAGCCAAGCCAGGTCCAAGGCGCCCGCTTGAGGGGCGGGTGGGCGTCAGGCCCGCGTGGGTTCAAATCCCACCCCCCGCACCATGCATCTTTATTAAAGCCGGCAATGCCCCCCTATGTGAGAGGAGGATAGAAGTGAAGCCCACGGGACCGACGAACCCAAGGTTGATAAGGATGATAAACAGGCTTGAGAAGGCCTCCAGGGTTAACAACGCCCCAATCTGGAGGGCCGTCGCGGAGAAGCTCCGGAGGCCAACTAGGGCTAGGATAGAGGTGAATCTCTGGAAGATAGACAAGTACGCGGAGGGAGCGGCGGCGATCATAGTGCCCGGAAAGGTCCTAGGTGAGGGAGAGATCACAAAACCCGTCATCGTGGCCGCGGCCAGCTTCTCGTCCGCAGCAAAGAGGAAGATCGAGGAGGCCGGTGGGAAGGCCTATCTGCTCGATGAGTACGTGGAGGAGAACCCCAAGGGCTCGAACACTAGGATAGTCATGTGAGGTGGTTGGATGAAGTTCGACTTGGTGGTGGACGCTGAAGGGAAGATCCTCGGCAGGATGGCCTCCTATGTAGCCAAGGAGCTGTTGAAGGGTAAGAGGGTGGCCATAGTCAACGCCGAGAAGGCGGTAATAACGGGCAATCCCCAAACAATACTGAAGAAGTACCTGACTAGGAGGTCCATTCAGAGCACCATACACCCTAAGAAGTCGCCTGTACAGCCGAGGACTCCGGACAGAATAGTTTGGAGAACGGTTAGGGGCATGCTCCCCATGAAGAAGGCCAAGGGCAGGGAGGCCCTGAGGAGGCTAAGGGTTTTCATAGGGGTCCCTGAGGAGCTGGCCGACGTGGAGAAGGACGTTGGCCTCAAAGAGGACGAGAGGACATACATTAAATATACGGTGGAGTCACTCAAACCGAAGAAGACCAAGGGTTATGTGACCGTGCTCTGGCTGGCTAAACAGCTGGGTTGGAAGGGGGTAAGGTATGTCGAGCAGGAGTAAGCGTAATGGAGTTCTCGCTCTCGCTTCGTCTAGGAGGAAGACCGCGAGGGCGATGGCCGTCATAAGGAAGGGAAGTGGAAGGCTCTACATAAACGGATTTCCGGTCGAGGTATACGCTCCGAACGAGTTCGTCAGGATGAAGATACTGGAGCCCCTCTGGCTCGCGAAGGACTACGTCTCCGACATCGACATCTACGTTAGGGTTAAGGGAGGGGGGTTCATGGCCCAGGCTGATGCCGTCAGGATGGCCGTGGGGAGGGCCCTCGTGGAGTACACCGGCAGCGAGCACCTCAAAGAGCTGTTCAAGGAGTACGACAGGACCATACTCAAGGGCGATCCCAGGCAGACGGAGCCCAAGAAGTACGGCGGTAGGAGCGCCAGGGCTAGGTTCCAGAAGTCTTATAGGTAACCTTTCCCACCCCCTTTATGGAGGGATAAGCCTTGTCCGTTACCAGAGGTAGTGCTGGAGAGCTTAAGAAGGGTAGTTACGTCGTCTTGGATGGTGAACCTTGCGAGGTTCTCAGCGTGTCCAAGTCTAAGCCCGGGAAGCACGGCGCCGCCAAGGTGAGGATAGAAGCCAGGGGAATCTTCGACGGGACCAGAAGATCCAAGATATTCCCCGCCGATGCCTTGGTGGAGATCCCCATAGTGGATAAGAAGACGGCCCAGGTGACCAGCGTTTACGGGAACACCGTCCAGCTGATGGACCTGAGCAGCTACGACATGTTCGAGCTTCCCATGCCCGACGACCCCGATCTGGCCTCCAAGCTGCAGCCGGGCGTGGAGGTAGAGTACTGGGAGTCCATGGGCAAGAGGAAGATCGTTAGGATAAGGGGCGGCGGTTAGGAGGATTGGTCCTAGATAAGCTCGGGGCATCCCTGAGGAAGGCTGTAAGCAGGCTGAGAGGCCGGCCCGTAGTTGATGAAGCGGCGATAAACGAGTTCCTCAGGGATGTCCAGAGGGCTCTTTTAGAGGCGGACGTCAACGTTAAACTCGTCTTGGAACTCTCCAAGAGAGTCAAGGAACGTGCTCTCAAGGAGGACGTCCCTCCCGGATTCAGCAGGAGGGAACTGGCTGTTAAGATACTTTACGAGGAGCTCACCAACCTCCTGGGAAGGAGACCCGTCGAGATAGAGATCGACGGTAAGAGGACCAACGTGATCTTGGTCGTCGGTATCGAGGGATCGGGCAAGACCACCACGGTGGCGAAGCTCGCCCACTGGTTCTCTAAGAGGTACGGAAAGGTAGCGATCGTGTCATCCGACGTGATAAGGCCAGCTTCGAAGCTTCAACTCGAGCAGATGGTCGGGGATGAGGTACCGGTGTTCTGGGAGGACCATGGGGATCCGATCCGCATAATGAGGGACGGTCTGGAGAGGTTCAGGAAGGAAAAATACAACGTCGTCATAGTGGATACTGCTGGGAGGCATAAGGATGAGGAAGGGCTCATGAAGGAGCTGAAGGAGTATTACGAGGCCGTCAAACCGGACATGGTCATTCTAGTGGTGGACGGCACCATAGGACAGGCTGCCTACAATCAAGCGAAGGCCTTCGCGGACAGCATCCCGATAGGAGGGGTCATCGTCACTAAGTTGGATGGAGCGGCCAAGGGAGGCGGCGCCCTCTCGGCAGTGGCCGCGGCAGGCGCTCCCATATACTTCATAGGGACCGGGGAGAAGCTCGATGACTTGGAGAAGTTCGACCCCGACAGGTTCGTCTCAAGGCTCTTGGGAGGGGGCGACATTGTAGAACTGGCTAGGAGGATGGAAGAGGCCTTCAAGGAATCGGAACTCTTGGAGAGGATTTCCAAGGGTAAGTTCGACTTGGAGGACTTCAGGGAGTACCTCCAGCAGCTCAGGAAAGCTGGCCCCTTGGACAAGCTCTTGGAGATGATACCGGGTGTGGGTGGAAAGCTCTCCAACTTGGAGTTCGACCCGAAGGAGATGGACCGGTGGATGGCCATAATAAATTCAATGACCCCGGAGGAGAGGAGGGAACCCTCGCTCATCAGGGGCAGCAGGGTCGAGAGGATAGCCAGGGGCTCGGGAGTAACCGCCAAGGATGTGAGGAGGCTCCTCAAATCCTACAATCAAGTGAAGAGGATGATGGAGTCCATGTCCTCTCCAGCTAAGATGAGACGCTTGATGAGGAGGATGGGCCTTGGAGCCTGATTTCGAGCTGGTAAGGGAGATAGTTGGGAAAGAGGGGAGACTCTGCAGGTTCTGCCTGGGCAGCTTGATAGGCGAGAAGCTCGGAGCCGTTCCTAACGCCGTGAAGGGAGCGGCTCTCGAGAACTTACTTGAGCTCACCGGGAGGATCTCTGAGGGACCGTGCGTGGTCTGCGACGATCTGATAGAGGACTCCATAGACGATCTGGTGAAGAGAGCGTTGAGGCTACTGTCGGATGTGGAGTACCACAGCGTGAAAGCAGGGGTGAAGCTGCCTCCCTGGTTGATCGAGAGGGAGGATCGACTGAGAGCCAAGTACAACCCTCCCAACATGGTATCGGTGAAGCTGACACTGATCAAGTGGCTGGATCTCGTCCTCTACGCCGAGACGGGCGCACCCATCGAGAAGGACCCCGACGTCTTGGTGACATTCGACCTCGCGCTTAAGGACGTTGAGCTCAAGATAAGCCCCGTCTTCATCTACGGCAGGTACAGGAAGCTTGAGAGGGGGATATCCCAGTCCCGTAGGAAGTGTCCCTATTGCGGTGGGAGGGGATGCGAGAAGTGCAACTGGACCGGTAAGATAGCGGAGGGATCGGTGGAGGGGATGATAGGTGAGGTGATGAAGGAGTTCTTTGAATCAGACGATTACGTGCTCCATGGTGCCGGGAGAGAGGACGTGGATGCTCGAATGCTGGGGAGGGGGAGGCCCTTCGTGATGGAACTGGTGAATCCCAAAAGGAGGAGCGCCGACCTCAAGAGGATAGAGGAGGAGATCAATGCTAGGTGGAAGGGGAAGGTGGAGGTACTCGATCTCAGGTACTCCAACAGAGAGGAGGTAAGGAGACTGAAGGAAGGATCTCCCGAGGTGAGAAAGCTCTACAGGGCCGTGGTCGAGGTAGACGGGGTTATCACCGACGAGGACCTTGAGAAGGTTGAAAGAGCACTCACCGGAGCCACCATAAGGCAGAGGACCCCCAAGAGGGTCGCTTGGAGGAGAGCGGATTTAGTAAGGGTGAGGAAGGTTTACGAGGTTAAGACCAGGAAGTTGGACGATAGGACCTTCGAGATGATCGTTCTCTGTGATGGGGGGCTTTACGTCAAGGAGTTAATATCGGGAGATGAGGGGAGGACCACCCCCAGCGTGGCCGAGGTATTGGGGAAAAAAGCTTTTTGTAGGGAACTGGATGTGTTAGAGGTACTCGGTCACTGACGAATAGGGTGAGTCGAAATGGGAAGGAGATCATTCGGATTTCTCTACAAGTCCAGGGACTTCCTCTCGAAGACTCCAAGGGAGCGGGGAAGGCCCTCTCCCGCGAAGTATCTGAGGGAGTTCGACGTGGGGGATAAGGTGGTCATAGACGTGGAACCATCTGAGAGGAGGGGGATGCCCCACAGGAGGTACCAGGGCAAGGTCGGCGTGGTGGTGGGCAAGAGGGGCCACGCCTACTTGGTGGATGTGAAGCTAGGGAACAAAGTGAAGCACCTCATAGTTCTCCCAGTGCATCTGAAGAAGCACAAGGAGTGAATGAGGGATCAACTTGTCCCAGTCAGAGACAAGCGGGGAGAGGAAGCCCCTCACGCTCGCTGAGGTGAAAGCCCTAGTCTTCGAGAAGTGGACCTCCAACATGGAGAGGTTGAACCTCGACCAGAAGAGGCTCCTCACCTACCTCTCCAAGTTCACCAAGGTGGAGGACGCCTCGAAGGCTAGGGAGGTAGTCGATCAGCTCGTGGAGAGGTTCAACCTCAAGGAGGAGCACGCGGTCATGCTGGTTAACGTGCTCCCCAAGAGTGTGGAGGAGTTGAAGGCGTACCTCTACAAGGACTACCCTCTTTTAGGTGAGTCGGACTACAAGGAAATGCTTAACTTATTGAAGGGGCTGAAGGAGGAAGAGTGAAACCCGGTGTCGCTAAAATGTGGAGATATGTCCCAGGTAGGAGAAAGCCCCACGACAGCTGGGCCTACGTACTGTACGTTGACGAGGCTAGGAGGAGGGTCCAGCTCATTGGAGATCGCTACTTTATCATAATGGAGTTCGTACTCAAGCCCAATGCCCAAGTCTCCCCCATGAAGAAGGTCTATGTGGGGAAGGGGCCGAGACAGGAGGTTAGCAAGTTCCTCAGGTACATGAGTTACGACGAGCTGGCTCCCTCAGGGAGGATGCTCTTGGAGCCCGTGGTCGCGAAGATAATACAGGAGGGAGAACAGTTCTTCGTGAATTTCTTCAATGAGAGCGTCCCCATAACCCCGAGACTGCACCAGCTTGAGCTCCTGCCTGGAGTGGGCAAGAAGACCCTCATGAAGATATTGGAGGAGAGGAGCAAGAGGCCCTTCGTGAGCTACTCGGATGTGGCTGAGAGGACCGGTCTCAAGGACCCGGCGGATCTTCTGGCTAGAAGGGCCTTGGAGGAGCTCACCGGGAACGAAAAGTACTACATACTGGTCGCTCCCAAGAGCATACTGGAGGAGGACCTCTTATAGCCGTATGGCTCAAACCCTAACTAGAGTACCTGATTCCCCCCTCAATGCCCTTATCAGGTCCCCTCTCTCGGAGAACCCGGCAATCCTAACCTTAACACCCAACCTAGCGAGCTGAAATGCCGCCTCCAGCTTACCTCTCATGGCCCCGGTCACGTCGTAAGCGGATCTTCCCAGATCGGGTATGTTCGCCTCAGTGATCTCCGGGATGACCTCGCCATCCTCATTCAGGACTCCCGGAACGTCGGCTAGGAACACGGCCTCCTCCAGACCCAGGGGGGCCAAGTAGATCGGTATCTCATCCGCGGATAGCACGGAAACCCCCTTCTCATCGTCGTAGATCAGGTCCCCGTGCGTCAACGGGATGAGATTGAGGTCCATCCACGCCCTCACCGCGGAGAGATCGCAGATCGTGCCCCCACCGATCCTCCTGAATGTGGACCTGGGGTGAAAGGGGAGCACCGGGAGGCCCTCCTCCCACATCAAACTGGCTATCCTCAGACTGAGCTCCATCACCCTTATCGAAGTTTCCGAGACGCCCAACTCTCTGCCCGGCTTGAAGCCCTCATGTAGCTCGTACCTCTTTACCGGTACGTGACCGAACGGGCCGGCCCCGTGGGCTAGAAAGAGGCTCCTCTCTCGCGAAACCTCCAAGAGGTCACCTGATACCTCTCGTACGACCTCTTCTCTTACCTCGAAAGCTCCCTCCTTCTTAGGAGTTATTAGAGAGCCTCCCAGCTTTACGTAAAGCACGCGGGAAATTTTCAGTAATAATTTATAACCCTTCATCGTGACTAAGGAGGGATGAGCGAGGAGATCCTGATACTGAGTAAGGATGTGTTGCTGAGGGCCCTCCTGAGGTACGAGCCGGGAATATCCCTCATAAAGGGGTCCGTGCTTGTAGTCCCAGCCGAGATTCTCTCTCAGATAGAGGAGAATGCTTCCAAGGGGGACAGGTTCAGTGTGGGCGCCCTCACCGAGATGGTCTGGCTGAGGGATTTGGAGAAGGACGGGTACGTCAAGAGAGTCGTGGTGGAGGAGCACAGGGGCAGGGGACTCGATGCTTTGGCCGAGCTGTCTGAGAAGTTGAAGGCCAAGGTGATCACCGGCGATAGGGTCGTGACCCTAGCTCTAAGGGCTAGGGGAGTGGAAGCGATATACATAGGCCCCGAGTACGGGGAGTTCAGGCTCTACAACTTCTTCGATCAGGATACGATGAGCGTCCACTTGAAGGAGGGCGCCCCGCCTCTAGCCAAGAAGGGGAGGCCCGGGGAGTTCAGGCTGGTGAAGCTCTCCGACAAGCCGATGGAGGAGTTCGAGGTCAGGACCATAGCCTACGAGATACTTGAGAGGGCCAAGACGGATCCGGACGCATTCATAGAGGTGAAGTACGGTGACGCCTATGTGATACAGATAGAGGACCTCAGGATACTGGTGGCCTTCCCACCCTTCTCCGACGGGATAGAGATAACTGCCGTACGTCCCCTCGTCAAGGTCACCCTAGACGATTACAAGCTGAGCGACAAGCTGAAGAAGAGGCTTAGGGAGAGGGCCGAGGGCATAATAATAGCCGGGCCTCCGGGAGCGGGGAAGACCACGTTCGCCAGCGCCTTGGCCGACTTCTACAAGGACAAGGGGAGGATAGTGAAGACCCTCGAGTCTCCGAGGGACCTCCAAGTGGGTCCGGAGGTGACCCAGTACGGGAGGCTCGCCGGGTCCTTCGAGAACACCGCTGACCTCCTCTTACTGGTCAGGCCAGATTACGTGATATTCGACGAGATGAGAAAGACCCAGGACTTCAAGATATTCGTGGACATGAGGCTCGCTGGTATAGGGATGGTGGGCGTCGTCCACTGCGGCTTCCCGATAGAGGCCATACAGAGGTTCATTGGCAGGGTCGACTTGGGCGTGCTCCCCCATGTTGTGGACACGGTGATATTCATCAAGGACGGGAAGGTGGAGAAGGTCTACAGCCTGAAGATAACGGTGAAGATGCCAGCTGGGATGAAGGACGCCACCCTGGCAAGGCCAGTCGTGCTGGTGAAGGACTTCGAGACAGATACTGTGGAGTACGAGATCTACACGTTCGGCGATGAGGTAGTGGTGATGCCCATAAGGGGCAAGGGCAAGGCGCCCGAGGGGCTGGAAGCTCCGATAAGGTACAGGCTGAGGAAGAGGAAGCACACTATAATCTTGGATCTCGGACCGGAGCTAGCTGAAACGGAGGTGACGATCTACTCGGGGGAGAGGGAGATCGCCACGTTAACCACCGACTCCAAGGGAAAGATCACCCTAGCGAGGAGCAGCCCCGTTGGGAGGAGGATACTGGAGGCCGCCAAGTCGGACACGCTGAGGGTGGTGCCCAGAGAGGAGAGCTGACCAGCCTAGCCTTTTCCGATCTCCCTCACCCTCTTTTCCATGTCGATCTCCAGAAGGAACTCCAGCACGGAGGGGGGCACGAGCTCCTTCCAGGACGGGTCTCCCTTCAGCATGAGCTCCCTTATCTTCGTGGCAGCGTACAGATCCCTCTTGAGGAAGGGGATGTTCTCCACCTCGAGACCGACCCTCCTGAGGTCCCTTATCGTCTCAGGATCGTTGGAGAAGGCTATGTCCACTCTGGGCACCCTGTCCAGAACTAGGAGCCCCCAGTCCTCCTCTGGCGACTCCGTATCAGGCACGGACGACAGCATTATATCCGCTAGGGGGAAGCCCTCCCTTCTGAGAGCCCTCACCAGCATCTCCATCCTCTCATCCACCGACAGTGGATTCCTCGGAACGCAGCAGAACTGGGAGCTGCCTATAGCTATCACCAGCTCGTCGGCCTTGGACAGAGCGTATCTGAACACGTGCAGATGGCCATAGTGGAGCGGTTGAAACCTGCCCACGACGAGAGCCCTCCTCTGCTTTCGCATCATTGAGAACACCTTCCGGAGGGTCAGAGAGGTGCCTTTCGGTCACTTCTCCCCGGAGTAACTCCTCTTCATCCCCCCAGTGGTCAACCTCACAGTGAAAAATTTTAGGATTCCCGTTCGGCATCCATGCCCAAGAGCCTAGTTACCTCCTCCTCTATCTCGTCCTCAGGTACATCCTCCTCCAGCAGCTGATATCTGTCGTATTCTTCCTTCCTGCTCTCGAGCTCCCTCCCCTTGAGGAGGATGGCCCTCCTCTGAGGGTGCATCTCCACCTCGACCACCGCCCTGGCGACGTTCTCCATCGTGGCCTCCTGGAACACTATGAGGGAGCCGTCGGACAGCTCGAATATCACTCTCATGTGCTTATGACCCTTGGGAACCGCCATGAGGACCCTCGCCACGTCCCTGTTCCTGATCACCATGAAGAAGCCGCGGGTCAGCTCCTCGATCAGCTTCTTGGTCGACGACGTGAGGGGCAGATCCTTGGCCCTCTCAAGGGGAATCCACCTCACCTCCTTCGCGTCGTCTCCAGGCCTCAGGACCCCGCCCGTCACCTTGCAGAGGTAGTCCACCAAGACGTAATGGTACTTAATGCGTCCCTCCTCATCCCTCTCCACCACTTCGGCCACGTGGATGGGACGCACCAACTCCACCTCTAGACCGGTCTCCTCCCTGATCTCCCTCCTTACTGCCTCCTCCAACGTCTCACCTGGTTCTACCAGCCCGCCCGGCACGGACCACAGGCCCTTTCCCGGCTCGTTCTTCCTCTTGGCTAGGAGTATCTTGCCGTTCTTCAGCAGGACCCCTCCAACCCCGACTAGGGGGACCTCAGGATACTCACGCCTCGTATCTCTCACCCAGCGGAGATGTGTACATGGCCAAGACCTTGAGGGAGGCTCCTATCGCGGTGGCGAACTGCGGATCCCTGGGCACGACGGCGCTTCCGCCGAAGAGGTTGAAGGGCTTCATGGCCGCCTTCACCAGCAGCTCGTGAGTCATCAATCCGCCCACTAGGACGACGCTCTCCTCCAGACCCACGGACTTAGCGGCGAAGAGCCCGACGGTCCCTATAACCTGGCCCACCATGTTGACCAAGCCAGCAGCTATGTCCTCGGGCCTCACATCGTCGCCCACCTTCCCGAAGTTTGAAGCGGTCACGTCCGGATCCAGCCTACCGACCGGACCTCCCACAATGTCGCCCACCGTTAGATCCACGTTCTTGGGATTCCCCTTGCGAGCCATCTCCATGAGGGAGGCTATCGAGGTCCTCCTCAGCAGGAGCCTGCCGAGGCCCAGCAGGGTGCCGGCGCCGACAGCCGTCCCCCCGAGGTGCCTCACCTCGCACTTGGCACCGTCTATCCTAACCTCCACCACCGCGGTCCCAGTGCCGGCGCTTACAACGACGCACTCCTTCATGCCCGCCAGGTAGGCGCCTCCCCTACCGACCGCCTCTATCTCGTCCACTTCCCTCACCGGCAGCCCCAGTATCCTGTCGGGCAAGGGTTTGGTCCTCCCTCCGCTCAGAGCCACGGCCTCGACATCGTCGAGCTGTATTCCCCTGTCCGTCAGGAGCTTCCCTATGGCGCCCGCTGCTGCCGCGAGGGGATCGGACGCGACTACAACGGTCTTAGCCAGTATGCCAGACTCCGAGGCGAGCACGCCCTTCGTAGTGGTACCTCCCATGTCGAGCCCTATTATGAGCAAAGAATCACCCCCTAGTTGACTTCTTAACGGCTGAGACCACGGGAGGTACCACTAATATGGCGAATGGAAGCTCCCAGGCGAAGGTCACGAATGCTATGGACAGGGCCGCGGTGAGCGACAGGGGAGTTACCTTATCGCTGAAGGGCAGGGGAAACGCCTGACTCCAAGCTAGAAGCCCGAAACCTATTATCAGATGGCCCACTATGAGGCCAAGGATTGAGGCCGGCACGTACCTCTT
This sequence comes from Thermoproteota archaeon, assembly GCA_027061785.1. GTDB lineage: Archaea > Korarchaeota > Korarchaeia > Korarchaeales > Korarchaeaceae > Korarchaeum. The sequence goes on along the minus strand of JAMOVA010000002.1, from coordinate 33,394 downwards.
CACCGAGTATTTGTCGCGGCCTGCCAATTCCCCGATTATGTAGAAGCCTAAGAAGTTGGAGGGAACCCCCACGGTGAGGCTCAACAGGGCATTGCCGTGAGTCACCATGTCAGAGATGAATATGCCTATCGCAGCCGACAGGCCGCCAACCAGGCCTCCGTACAGGCACGCGAACGTGGCCGGGACCACAACAGCTGGCCAGAACCTGACGCCGTAGAAATTGACTCCTAACCAACTCAGGTATCCGACGATCGCATAAAGGGCCCCTCCCATGGCAGATAGAGTGAGATCCCTCACCCTCATTTCCGATCGCGGTATTACACAATCGTAAAATAAAAACCTCAGTCGAGGATCTTGAGCGAGGGAATCACCTCGTCGCCCCTCACCTCAATAACCGCGTATCTATTGTGCATCATCGGTCCAGCGTTTACGAGAACTGTTCTACCTATTCTATCGACGCCGGGAGACTCGTGTATGTGACCACACACGCAGAGGAGGGGCTGCTCCCTCTCTATGTACTCTCTCAGCGCCTTGGACCCGACGTGAGCCCCCGACCTTATCACATCCAGCTTGGTGTCGTAGGGCGGCGCGTGGGATACGAGCACATCGACCTTGCCCAGCTTGGAGAGGATGTCGCGCATCTCATCCTCATCCAGCTCTATGGGGGTGCCGAAGGGGGATATGTTGCCCCCTCCCAGACCTCCGAACCTCAGTTCTATGGTCCTCACCCTGCCGTGCAGGTTGGGGCATCCCTCCACCTCCTCAACCTCGAGCAGAGGCGGCGGATCCATGTTACCGGGCACGAACACCACCGGGCCGAACTCCTTAGCTCTTCTGAGTATTCTCCTGACGTCCTTAAGGGAACCGTTGGACAGGTCCCCCGCCAGTATTATGAGGTCGTATGATTCCCTTTCCAGCGCGGACTTTAACTTCCCCGCGGAGCCGTGTATGTCCGAGGCGAGGAATAACCTCATGCGGATTCGGCCCAAAGTGAGGATATAAGGCTGAGGGGATGCCATGCGCACCGTGCTCAGGATCACTAGGGAGACGGGGATACCCTTAATGGGCTCGGTGGCCTTCGGCCTCATAGACAGGGGCACCAACCTGATACAGGTGAGGCCCATCTCCACCTGCGCCTTCTCCTGCATCTTCTGCTCCACCGACGCCGGACCCAAGTCGAGGACGAGGCAGACAGAGTATGTGGTAGAGCTGGATTACCTCATGGAGTGGTTCGTGGCCGTGGTTGAGGAAAAGGGGGTGGATGACATCGAAGCGCACATAGACACGGTGGGCGATCCCTTCACCTACCCCCAAATAGTGGAACTGGTGGAGAGGCTGAGGGATGTGCCGGAGGTCAAGGTGATATCCTCTCAGACCCATGGACCCCTTTTGACGGAGGAGCTGATCTTGAAACTGGAGAGGGCTGGAATGGACAGGATAAACCTTAGCATAGACTCATTAAACGAGGAGAAGGCCCGCTACCTCTCTGGGTCGCCTTGGCTGAAGCTGGAAAGGATCCTGAGGGCGGCTAAATTAATAGCCGAGAGCTCCATGGATCTGCTGATAGCTCCGGTCTGGGTGCCCGGGATAAACGACGAGGACATGCCCCAACTCATCGAGTTTGCCCTCAAAATAGGGGCCGGGAAGAGGTGGCCTCCCCTCGGTATACAGAAGTACGAGGCCTACAGGGGAGGGAGAAGGCCTAAGGGTGTGAGGCCCATGAGCTGGTCGAAGTTCTACTCCCGATTGAGGGAGTGGGAAGAGGAGTATGGAGTCAAGCTCGTACTCAGACCTGAAGATTTCGGGATGAGGAAGGTGAGGCCCATCAGGAGGCCGATGAGGAAGGGGGAGGTGGTCACGGTGAGGGTAGTGGGCCCCGGCTGGAGGAGGGGGGAGATCTTGGGCTCAGCTAGGGGGAGAGTAGTGACGGTACTGGATGCTCCCTCCCTTCCTGAGGGATCTGAGCTGAGGGTGAGGGTGATAAGGGATAGGGACAACATATACTACGCCAGGTTCATGGCCTCCTGACCTGTGGGCAGCGCTGATCAGTCATGCTTATGATAGTGGCCAGTGATCCAGCCGGGGATTAGATGGAAATTTCCCTCTCTCGGGGAGAGATAGAGCTACTTAAGGAACTCCACTCTAAAGGTGGTAAGGCTAAGCTGGACGACCTCAAACTGGACAAGAGCAAGGCCGCAGCCTGGGCTAACCTGCTGAAGGACAAAGGTCTGCTCACCATAAGGGAGAGGAGGAAGAGGTACCTGACCCTATCAGACAGGGGGAGGAAGCACCTGCAGGAAGGATTGCCTGAAGAGAAGCTGATCCGACTTCTCAGGGCGAGGGGCGGAAAGGCCAGCCTGGAGGAACTCCGCTCCCACCTAGCAGGAGAGGAATTCAACGTGGCTCTGGGCGAGGGACAGAAGAAGGGTCTGATCAGGCTGGAGAAGTCTGAAAAGGGAACCTTCGCCCTGCTGGTGGGGGAGGAAGTTCCAGAGAGATCCATCCTGGAGAGGCTCTCCTCTGCACCCTTGGAGGAGTCGGAGGTGGACCCTACCACCTTGAAGAGCCTCAAGAGAAGGGGCTTGGTTGAGGTGGTGGAGAGGACCGAGGTGGAGATGGAGCTCACCGACTTGGGCAGGCAGGCAGCCGAGGGCAGGATAAAGGTGGTGGAGGAGGTCGGAAAGCTAACTAGGGACCTCATACTCACGGGCGAGTGGAGGAAGAGGAAGCTGAAGGCCTACGACGTGAAAGCATCCCCTCCGATAACCTATCCGGGCAAGCCCCATCCCTACGTCCACTTCCTCGAGGAGGTGAGGGAGATCCTCATAGGGATGGGTTTCGTGGAGGTTAAGAGCCCCATAGTGGAGGCCGAGTTCTGGAACTTCGACATACTCTTCCAGGCCCAGGATCACCCGGCTAGGGAGGTCCACGACTCCTACCAAGTGGCCTTCCCCTCCGAGGGGGCGGATCTCTCCGCCTACTCCTCCCTAGTGGAGAGGGTCAGGATGACCCACGAGCACGGGTGGGAGACGGGATCCAAGGGATGGGGCTACAGGTGGAGCTTCGACATAGCGAGGAGGCTCATCTTAAGATCGCAGACCACCGCAGCCTCGGCCCGCACCCTAGCTTCGGGATTGGAGGTGCCCAGCAAGATATTCGCCATAGACAAGGTGTTCAGACCCGAGACCCCGGACAAGACGCACGCGATAGAGTTCCATCAGTGCGAAGGCGTTGTTCTAGCTGAGGACATGAATGTGAGGCACCTCATGGGCTTCCTGGCCGAGTTCGCCAAGCAGCTCGGGTTCAAGGAGGTCAAGTTCAAGCCGGCTTACTTCCCCTTCACCGAGCCGAGCGTTGAAGCATACGTCAAGCACGAAACCTTGGGGTGGATAGAGATAGCTGGCTCTGGCCTGTTCAGGCCGGAGATGCTCATACCGATGGGGTACGATTATCCCAAGGTGCAGGCCCTCGCATGGGGGATTGGGATAGGCAGGCTGGCCATGATAAGGCTGGGTCTGGACGACATCAGGGAGCTGCACTCCCAGAACCTGGAGTACCTGAGGAGGGCCAAGCTGGTGTGGTGAGATCATGCCCGTGATAACCGTGAACATGAGGGAGTTCTTCAGGCTCTTGGGTGAGGAGCTGAGCGAGGATGAGCTGACGTCCCTTCTGGAGTACACAAAGGTGAACCTAGAAGCCTACGATCCAGAAGAGGGGGAGATGGAGTTCGAGGTAACTGCGGACAGGATGGACCTAGTCGCCATGGAGGGCTTGGTCCGCCTGATCAAGGGCTTGATGGAGAGGGAGCTGGGCATCCCCAAGTACCCCATGAGGAGGAAGACCTTCCAAGTGAGGGTCACCCAGGCGGTCAGGAAGGTCAGGCCCTACGTAGTCGCAGCTCTGGTGAAGGGCGTGGACCTCACCACCGAGGAGTCCCTGATCTCCCTGATAGAGGCCCAAGAGAAGATACACGACACCCTAGGGAGGAAGAGGAAGAGGGTTTCCATAGGCCTCCACGACTTCTCGAAGGTGGTTCCTCCCATAACCTACGACGCTAGGCCTGCTGATAAGGTAGCCTTCGTTCCCCTTGGTGAGTACGCGGAGATGACGGCCCAAGAGGTGCTGGAGCAGACGGAGAAGGGAAGGGAGTACGCTCACCTCATAGAGAACCCCGAAAACTTGGTCCCCTTGATACTGGATTCGAGGGACGAGGTCCTGAGCCTTCCCCCCATAATAAACTCGGAGCTGACTAGGCTCACCCCAGGCGTGAGGGACCTCTTCATAGACGTCACCGGAACGGATCTGAGGGCGATCTCCTACACGTTGGAGATAATAGTGTCGGCGCTGGGCGAGAGGGGAGGGGAGATACATACCCTAGAGGTTGTCTACCCGGACATGACGCTCGAGACACCGAAACCCGAGCCCAGTGAGATGGTCGTGAGTGAGGACTTCATCAGGAGAATGGTGGGCATCCCCATGAGCTCGGAGGAGATAATTCACCAGCTGAGGAGGGCCAGACTTGATGCCTCCTCCGATGGTAGCATCGTTAGGGTGATGATCCCGGGATTCAGGGCGGACTTCCTCCATCCCGTGGATGTGGCCGAGGAGGTAGCCACCACTTACGGTCTCAACAACTTGGGATACGAGCTGCCCCTCAACGTGATGACCGTGGGCAAGAGGCACCCTAGGGAGAAGGTCTCGGCCCTGGTCAGGACCCTCATGATAGGGCTCGGGTACCAGGAGGTCCTGAACTACATAATGACCAGCAGGGCCTTCCTCTTCTCCTCTGTGGGGAGGGAGGAGAGACCTGTAGTTGAGGTGGCCAATCCGGTATCGGAGAGCTACAGCGTGCTCAGGGACAGCCTGATCCCCGGGCTGCTGCACTTCCTGGCTGCAAATACCCACGCCAAGTATCCTCAGAGGATCTTCGAGGTGGGCGACGTCGTAGTTGTCGACGAATCTTACGAGACCAGGGCTAGGGACGAGAGGAGGCTCGCAGCAGCTTATGCGGACTACTCGGTGGGATTCGAGGACATCTACTCCCATCTGAAGGCTCTAGCCGATAACGCGGGAATCGAGCTGGAGCTAGAGCCCCATCACGAGAGGCCCTTCCTGCAGGGTAGGTGCGCTAAGGTGATGGTGAACGGCGCCGAGGCCGGCCTCATAGGTGAAATAGACCCGGAAGTCCTCCTGAAACTTGGTATAACCGTTCCAGTCGCCCTGTTCGAGATAAGGCTCCCGATCCCGGAAAAAAATGATCGGGTGAGGGTAGCGCCCTCACCACCACCTCGTTATTACCACCTTCTTGTCGGTGAAGAAGTCTATCGCGTCCATCTGACCGTGCAGCGTGCCAAAGAAAGAGAGCTTCCTCCCTCCGAACGGGAAGTATCCTAGAGGAGCTGCCACCCCTATGTTTATCCCTATGTTGCCAGCGTTAACCCTCAACGCGTACTCCCTAGCGTACTTCCCCGACTCGGTGAATATGCTGGCGGCATTCCCGTACGGGGCTAGGTTGTTGGAGAGCTCCACCGCCTCGTCGAAGTCCTCTGCCCTTATCATGATGGCTACGGGCCCGAATATCTCCTCCTGCGTTATGGTCATTCCCTCCCTAGCATCAACGAAGACTGAGGGACCGAGGAAGAATCCATTCGGGTACTCCTCAGACTTGAAGCCCCTGCCATCGAGGATTAGCTTGGCGCCTTCCTCCAGCCCCTTCTCTATGTAATATAGGACTTTCTCCTTCCCCTTCTTGCTGGCCATGGGGCCCATGTCCACCGACTCGTCCAGCCCGTAACCTATCTTCAGCTTCTTAGCCCCCTCGACGAAGGCGTTGACGAACCTTTCGTAGATGTCCCCCACCAGTATGATGTTGGCAGCGGCGAGGCACCTCTGACCAGCCATGTTGTAGACGGAGCCCAGCAGGTTGTTCACGGTCCTCTCGAAGTTCGCGTCGGGCATCACGACTTCGGGGTTCTTGGCCCCTCCCTGCGCGAGCACCCTCTTCCCGGCCTTTGAAGCCGTCTCGTATATTATCTTCGCAACGGGGGTGGAGCCCACGAAGGTAACTCCAGCCACGTCCTTGTGGGTTATGAGTGCGTGGACCGTGTCCTTGGCGCCGTTGACCAAGTTCACCACTCCCGGGGGAAGGCCCACCTCCTCATGTATGACCTTCATCACCCAGTACATGGGCGCTGGATCCAGTTCCGAGGGTTTCAGCACGACCGTATTGCCGGTGGCTATCGCATAGGGGAGGAACCAGAAGGGTATCATCACCGGGAAGTTCATGGGCGTTACTATCGCGAACACGCCCAGAGGTTCCCTTATGTACTCCTCATCTATGTTACTGGTGACTCTGGTCATCTTCTCTCCCAAGGTGAGCGTGGGCATCCCTAAAGCCGCATCCACGTTCTCCAGGGCTCTCCTAAGCTCTCCCCTTGCCTCTCTTATGGTTTTACCCATGTTCTGGGATATTATTCTGGCTATCTCCTCCTTGTGCTTCTCTATGGCGAGCTTGAGCTTGACCAAGTACTGTATCCTCTCGGTCACTGGCATCTGGCTCCATTCCTCGAAGGCCCTAGCTGCGGCCTGGACCGCCTGATCGACCCCCTCCTTGGTCGTGAGGGGGGTCTTGGCTATCACCTCCCCCTTGGCCGGGTTGTAAGAGTCTAGGTATCCGTCAGCGGGGGCCTCCACAAAGTTCCCATCCACGTAGTTGGGGATGATCCCGTAATCCTTCCTTACCTCCTCAAGAACGGCCATTCAGCTCACCTCCTTGAGGCTTTCCTCCAGGGCCTCCAGAGCACCATCTATGTGCTCGTAAGTCACGGTCAACGGAGGCTGGAGCCTGAGCACAGATCCAACGGCCCCTCCCACTCCGATGAGGTATCCCTTCTCTCTCATGAGCTGCCTGATCCTCTTGGCCTCGCTCACCGCCGGTTCCTTACTCTCCCTGTCCCTCACCAGCTCGACCCCTATCATGAGCCCCCTTCCCCTGACGTCACCGATCAGCTTGATCTCGCTCATCATGTCCCTCAAGGCCTTCATTATGTAGTTCCCCTTCTCCTCCGCCTGCTTGGGCAGGTTCTCCTCCTCCATGAACTCTATGTTCGCCAGGGCAGCCGCCGCTGACACTGGATTGCCTCCGAACGTTGAGAGGTGGTCTCCAGGTTCGAAGGAGTCGGCTATCTCCGCTCTGGTCGTGCACGCCGCGATCGGGAACCCGTCAGCTATGCCCTTGGCCATGGTAACTATGTCAGGCTCTATGTCGAGGTGCTCCACCCCGAACATCTTTCCAGTCCTTCCGAAGCCCGTCTGCACCTCGTCATCGATGAGGAGTATGTCCCTCTCGTCTAGGATCTCCCTCACTATCTTCGCGTACTCCTTGGGTATTGGTATTATCCCTCCCTCTCCTTGGAGGGGCTCCATGATCAACGCGGCGACGTTGTTGCTGGTGGTGTAGTCGATCACGTTGTTCAGGTACCTCGCACATTCGAAGTCGCAGTCCGGGAACTGCTTCCCGAAGGGGCACCTGTAGCAGTAGGGGCTGGGGGTGAAGGAGACGGCTGGCATGTAAGGACCCATGTCGAACCTCTTCCTCTTCCACTGACCGGTGATGCTGAGCGTTCCGATGGTCCTCCCGTGGAAGGAGTGGGTGAGGGCTATCAACTCGTGCTTCTTGGTGAACTTCCTTGCCACCTTCATGGCGCACTCTATGGCCTCGGCTCCGCTGTTGGAGAAGAAGGTCTTCTTCATATTCCTCCCGGGAACTATCTCAGCCAGCTTCTTGGCCAGTTTTATGGTGGGCGGCACGTGATACACATAGGTGCACGCGTGAACGAGCTTCTTCGCCTGCTCTATCGCGGCATTCACGACCTTCTCGTTCACATGACCAGCGTTCACCACCGCTATACCCGCGAAGAAGTCCACGTACTTCCTCCCATCCATATCTATTACCACATCATTCTCGGCCCGATCAACGACCACGGGCTCCAGCCTCTCGACAATAGAGGTGACGAGGTACTCCTCGGCCATACGAATGAGGTCTTCCCTCTCTCCCATAGCAATACCTGATAATGGACGGGGGGTCTTCTTAATAATCGTTGGGGGTCCTCCTGACCCCTGAGATCGAGATAGGCCCCCTAGTAAACTATTTGACGAAATAAAAACACGTAGCCCCCCCTTAGAATATCAATATAGCTAAAGAATGTGAAGCTAGATGTTTACATATCAAATGTTAGTGTGCAGTAAAAGGCAAAATAATTTAAGAAGAAAGGGGAGCGATTTCACAGCATCTTGATGAACTCGGAGAGGAGAGCCCCTCCCCACGCGATATCCTTCAGATTAACCACTTCTACCGGACTATGCATGCTCCTGAGAGGTATAGAGACAAGCCCAGTTTTCACACCTCCTCTGGCAACCTGAATCGCCCACGTGTCCGTTCCATATCCTCTGAAGTCGGGTTCAATCTGATAGGGTATTTCAGCCTCTTTTGCAGCCCTCTCAAGGCCCTCCACGACTTCCCAGTGATATATCGGACCCTTGCTTATGGCCGGTCCCTTGCCGGTCTTGAGAACGTACTCCGCTGGCATCATGGGTTGTTTCGCGAATGTGACATCTATGGCAACTGCTATGTCCGGTTTGAGCCTATACGCCACCATTTCCGCTCCTCTAAGTCCTATCTCCTCCTGTATGGTGGCGACGAAGTGGACCTCAGCATCCATCTTATCTCGAGACTTCCAGGCGAGCTTGAGGGCCTCTATCATCGTGGCAACTCCAGCGGCATCGTCCAAACCTGGGGATGAGAAATGATTGTCGAGTAGGTCCTCTGGCTCGTAATCCGGTACCCCGTAAACCCCGGGTTTGACTCCAGCCTTCTCCGCATCCTCCTTACTATTGGCACCTATATCAATGGCCAGATCCCTGACCTCCAGCTTCTTCTCAGCCAGCTCCTTGTAGGCCCTGAAGATGTGAGGTGGAAGCACGCCCACAACCCCCTTGACCTCCCCTCTATCCGTGAGGAGCTTCACCCTCATTCCGTACAGCACCTTGGCGTCCCAGCCTACGCCCTCGAACTTGACGAATCCGTCTTCCGTGATCTCCCTGACTATTATCCCTATCTGATCCACGTGGGCCGCCAGCATCACCACCGGCTTCCCACCCGGATTTATGATGGCCTCAGAGTTCCCCCAAGCATCCACCTTGAATGCATCGGAGAAGGGAGACATGAGCTCCCTGAGAACAGGTACGACGTTCCTCTCCGTACCGGTCACTCTAGGGATCGTCGTCAGTCTGAGCAAACTGCCTCGGACACCCTCGACCTCAGGCTCCAAGTTACCACCGGATGGAAATGTCCTTATTAAAAGAAAAAGGAGATGACCCGATCACCATGTCCCTCAGGATAAAGGACATCAGGGCTAGGCAGATCTTAGATTCTAGGGGAAATCCCACGGTCGAGGTCTCGGTGTTACTGGAGGGAGGCGCCTCAGGCAGGTTCTCGGTACCGAGTGGCGCCTCGAAGGGGGAGAAGGAAGCTCTCGAATTGAGAGACGGTGGAAAATGGCTGCACGGGAAGGGGGTTCTCAGGGCAGTCAGGAACGTCAACGAGGTGATAAGGCCCGCCTTGATAGGGGTTGAGGCCACCTCTCAGCTGTACGTCGACAGGGTCATGCTGGAGCTGGATGGCACTCCCAACAAGAGCAGGCTGGGGGCCAACGCCATACTGGGAGTCTCCGTGGGCGTCGCGAAGGCTGCAGCAGCAGGGCTTGGAATCCCGCTCTACCGCTACTTGGGTGGAATAGGCTCTAGGACGCTTCCAATCCCCTTCATGAACGTGTTGAATGGAGGGGTACACGCTGGCAATGATCTGGCCATTCAGGAGTTCATGATAGTGCCCGCCCGGTTCGAAAGCTTCAGGGATGCCCTCTTCGCCGGAGTCGAGGTTTACATGGAGCTCAAGAAGCAGCTCCTGAAAAAGTACGGGAGGACGGCCGTGAACGTCGGTGATGAGGGAGGCTTCGCGCCCCCCATGTCCAAGACAGAGGAGGCTCTGGACGCGCTGATTGGAGCAGTAGAGGAGGTGGGCTACGCGGGAAAGGTGGTGCTAGCCCTAGATTGCGCAGCCAACGAGTTTTACTCCGATGGTAAGTACAGGATAGACGGTATGGAGCTATCCCCACCGGAGCTCATGGATTTCTACGTGAATCTCGTCGATAAATACCCCATAATCAGTATAGAGGATCCCTTCATGGATGAAGACTGGGAATCCCTGTCGGAACTCACCAAGAGGATAGGGGATAAGATACAGATAGTCGGGGACGACTACTTCGCCACCAATCCAGAGTTCCTCCGCAAGGGAATAGAGGCCGGGGCGGCCAACGCCCTCCTGCTGAAGGTCAACCAAATAGGGACCCTGAGCGAGGCGCTGGAGGCCGCTAATCTCGCCTTCAGCCACAGATACTCCGTCATGGTCAGCCATCGCTCTGGGGAGACGACCGATACCTTCATAGCTGACTTGGCTGTGGCCCTGAATTCCGGCCAGATAAAGACCGGTGCCCCGGCCAGGGGAGAGAGAGTGGCTAAATACAACAGGCTCCTAGAAATAGAGGATGAGCTAGGCCCTATTGCCTCCTTTCCAGGCCCTCGGCGAGTAACCTGACGAAAAACTCCTCCTTTTTTAGTTCCTTCCAGATCTCATTCAGGGCCCACTGACCGAGAGAAGCGAGCTCTCTCTCAGTGAGGACTCTGATCTTCGCCCTTCCTCTCAGTATGGATGGTAACCTCTGTCCCCTGAATACCTCACTCACGAGGAGCGTGGCCTCTCTGTACTTCCTCCTCCTGAATACGTACCATCTGTCCTCTTTAATGAAGGGACCTCCCAGTGTCACCTCGTTTCCCACGTACTTGAGCAGGAAGTTACCTTCATCTCTCATGCCGACCGGTGGTCCCTCACGCCTCTCCACTGTGGGGAGGAGTAGGTGTGGTATTTCGGCGGCCACCACTATCGTGGAGGACTCATCGGTCCATCCGGAGGACCACATTGGGTCGAAACCGTGCTTCCTCAACTCGTCTCCCAGTATCCTCCCCAGCTTCTTGGCTTGAGACCACAGTAGCTCCTTACTCAGCTGGTCCGGCTCATCCAACTTGGAGAGCTCAACCACTACCAAGTGAGTCCCTCTCCTCTCCAGCTCCTCCTCTACCACGTTGCTCCTGACCCTGACCTTCGAAGATCTAAAGGCCCTCTCGAAGAACTCGATGGAAGGACTGATCAGGAAGGCCCGGGCCGCCACCCTGAATCGGTTGAACTGGGTGAGGGTGAGCGCGGCAGCTACGTTCCTCCTCGGATCCACCGGGTCTATGACCACTAGCGGATCCTTCGGGAAGAGAACGGACGCGTACTCCTCACCTAGGTGATCCTCGGGATCTATGTAGACGGGGGGCTGCCAGTCCTTGGCGGCCTTCAGCACCTCGAGGAATCCCCCGTAATAGATTACTAGGACCTCGCATAAGTACCCGCTGAATCCTCCAACCCTCTCTTCAGCACCGTAAGCCTCTATCGACTTGAGAAAGGCTTTCAGAAGCCTCACTTCAGTTGGGGACCGGAGTTTGGACTTCACGTACGAGTTGTGCAGCGGGGTCCTATCTACTGAGCTGACTATCCTCTCCCCTTTCCCTATCCTGTAGGCTGGAACGAGATCTATGTCGAATTCCTCCAGCTTGACCATGACGTAAGGATGCTCGGCGTAGTTCTGGACGTACTCACCGAAGGCCTTGGCCGCGATCTCCCTTATCAGCTCACCTAGGACATCCTTCCCTCCGACCTCCTTGGGGAAGAGGACGAATATGTCCAGCTCGTAGTTGCCCGGTAGCCAAGTGTCCCTCACGGCGGACCCTACCGGTACTACCTCCGCGTCGAATCCCAGCTCGTCGACCGCTCTCCTTACCCTACTCACTGCCTCCTCCAAGACACGCTCAAGCTTCCTTCTCTCCTCATCCGAGGGCGTGACGAGCCTCTTCGCCTGTTCCAGCACCACCTCTATATCACTCGATGGTCGCGTGCCTCTTGGCAAGATCCTCCTCACTCTTCCCTAGGAGCTCGACGAGCTCCGCGATGAGGGCGTCGAAGTAGATCATGGTACTCAGCTCGAACAGCGTGCCGAGAGGGGTCAGAGGCTCGTGTATTCCGAGTATCTGCCTAGTGAAGTAGTCCCTGCTGTTGTTCTTCGGAAGCACCCTCCCCCCGATCCTCACGACCAAGTCCGCTATCTTACCGAGGCTCGACTCGGGATAGCTGGTGACAGCCACCACGTGGGCTCCGACCTTCTTAGCCACCTGCGCCGCCGAGAGAGGATACTTGGTCTCACCGGAACCGCTCACTACCACCACTAGATCCCCAGGAGCCACCGAGGGAGTGACCGTCTCACCAATGACGTAGACGTGGAAACCCACGTGCATGAGCCTCATAGCAAACGCTCTAGCCACAAGACCGGATCTACCAGCTCCAACCACGAAGATCTTTCCCTCCCCGAGCGTCCTCAGAAGGGCCTTTATGAACTTCTGAGTGGACTCCTCGTCGACATCGGACAGGTTCTCACTTATGACATCGAGCAACCTACCAATGGTCTCCCTAATGGGCGTGGCGTCATCCCCTCGGATGCGCGTCCCGCTTTATTTAACAAATTAACTGAAGTGCACATGGTTTTATTTGAGGGATCCATGACAAATTTGGACCACTAATGGGAGCTGATACAGAGGATAACAGCGAGAAACGCCCGCCTCCACTCGTAGAGAGAATAATAGAGGAATTCGAGGAGCTAGCCGATACGGTACGTATAATATCTAGGATAAGCGGGATGAGCGAGGTCGCTAGAAGGTATGCGGTCACCAACTCGTTTGACAGCCTCCTCACCATGCTGGGCGTCCTGATGGGGAGCTTCATATCAGGTCTGAAGGAACCTTCCGTTATCATCAACACAGTGCTGGGCGGTGCTGTGGCCATACTCATATCCGGTACGATGGGTACCTACCTGACGGAGAGAGCCGAGAGGGCTTCTAGGATAAAGGAGCTCGAGGTGGCAGTTCTCATGGATCTGGACGAGACCCTCGTGGGCAAGGCCGAGAGCATATCTGCGGTGATGGTGGCGGCGGCCAGCGGCCTGGCTCCCTTCTTGGTTATGATGTCCCTGACTGTTCCCTTCTACCTGTCCACCAGTGGCATACTCTCTATGATGGAGGCCTACGTGATATCCTTCATCGAGGTCCTGACTATCCTCTTCACGCTAGGGGTATTCCTCGGCTCTCTCTCAGGTGAGAACAGGTTGGTCTACGGGGCTATGCTGGTAGGAATGGGCCTCCTGATAGTGATGGTGATGCTTTGGCTGGGGATAAGTGGATAGCCCTGAGGGTCGCCTACATAGGGTGGAACTACTATGGAGCGGTCAGGCAGCCGGGTCTTCCCACCATAGAAGGATCGCTCGTCGAAGCATTGTCCGATCAGGGGATCGAGGCCAAGTTGAAATTCACCTCCAGGACGGACAGGGGCGTATCGGCTCTGGATAACGTGGTCACCTACAGAGGGACGCGCCCAAACATCTCCCGACTGAACGCTACCCTTCCGAAGGACATCGCAGTCTGGGGGCTCATCGAATCGGACAGCAGGGTGAAGGCCATTGAAAAGACCTACCTATACGTGGTTCCCCTTGAGCTGGACATCGAAAGGTTGCTCGAGAACTTGAGGGAAGCCTCACTCTCACCGGATCTCTGCAAGGAGGGGGAGGCGCCGAGACCGAGCTGTGATGCGAGGGCCTATCGGGGCCTCACACTGGTGCTCGTGACCGGGAAGTCATTCTGCTGGCAAATGGTCAGGAGGCTTGTGGGGAGAGCCGTTGGGCCCATGATAGGCAAGAGGATGGATGTAGCTCCGGCGGAGGGGCTCACGCTCCTCAAGACCGAGGTGGACAGACAGTGGGATGAGCTTTACACATACAAGCTCCAATTCATCCTGAAAGAGCTGGAAAAGGGGATGTGGAGGTGGGGAACGGGTCTGCTCCTGCTGGATATGATCAGATGGGTTATCTCTTCAGGGCGACTACCGTCTTGGTCTCGGGGACGTACCACCTGACCTTATCCCTGAACCACTTCCAGAACTTAGTGAACGCGTCCATGCTCTCCGTTTCAACCTGTATGATCCCGTTGTACTCCGTTCCCCAAGCGTGATCGTAAACACCGATCAACCTGATCTCTGGAGGCCACTCCTCCATTATGTCCTCCCACTGCCTCCTCGCTTTCTCCTCCTCTTCCTCGGTTAGCTCCCTAAGCTTGTAGAAGATCAGTAGTACGTAAGTTGGCATGAACTATCACCTCTAGAAGGGATTGTGGAACTTATATAAACTTCCTGACATGCCTAGCTGACGCTTCTGAGGGGGAGCCAGCACTTAGGCATGCATCCGGTGCACGAGATATCACATCCCGGTGTGGGTAAACCTTCTAGGGCCCTCCTCAGCTCTCTGGATAGGAAGTCCCTGCTCACTCCCGTGTCGATGTACTCCCACCAGGGCGTGTCCCTCTCCCCATAGACTATGGAATCCAGATCTATTCCCATTCTATTAGCTAGAGAGCGATAGGCCCCCCTGTTGTATGGGGTCCTGACCCCTTTCCTGAGGAGTTTCGCTATCTCCAAGCCTCCCACTGACATGAAAGTCTGGATGTACGCCCTGCCGTAGTGCATGGCGTTGACCTGCCCCCGGAAACTCCTCCTGAATATGGAGATCCTTCTCTTGATGTCCTCCTCGCGGGCGAGCGGGACCGTCTCGAAGGGCGTCCCGGCCTTGGGAATGAAGATGCTCACCGTGACCTTCGTGTTTACGAACTCCGCTACTCTACTTGCCAGCCGACCTGATTCCTCCACATCCCGATCGGTCTCGGAGGGAAGGCCCACCATGAAGTAGAGCTTAAGATGTCTCATCCCCGAATCCCTGGCCTCCTCTGCCACCCTCACGAACTCCCCATTATCTATCGTCTTGTTCACCACGGCCTTCATCCTCTCACTACCGGTCTCGGGGGCCAGTGTGAGCATGCTCTCGCCAACGCTCACCGCCAACTCTATGAGCTCTCTATCCACTTGATCAGCTCTGAGGGAGGGTAATGTGACGCGGAGCCCCTTTTCAGAGGCCCACTGAAGTAGATCTTTTATCAGCTTTGAAGATGCGGCGTCACTCCCTATGACGTATATCCCCTTGAACCCCAGCTCATGGGCCCTCTCGACGGCCACCTCCAAGTCCTTGGGATCCGGATCCAGCCTGGGTCTCCAGTGCCAGCCCAGCATGCAGAACCTGCAGCCCCACCCGCACCCCCTCGATATCTCAACCAGATAGCTGTTTACTGGTTCGTTCCCGCGGAAAACTATTATCTGGTTTTCAAGAGGTTTCAAACTCCTTACTCTCTTGAATTCAGCTCTGTTCATGATATCTGGGAGGAAGAATCCGTCGTCAGCCAGTTCCTCGAGGGAGCCCCCTGCCAGCAAGCTCTCCACCAGCGAAGGGACGAGGACTTCCCCATCTCCCACACCGATCGCCTCAGCCAAGGAGCTTATCGGTAGGGGATTCGCTGAAACGGCTGGTCCGCCGACCACAACCGGCTTGCGCACTCCCTCCAGCATCCTGAACAGCACGGGATACTGGCCCTCGAAGTGGATCGTGGCTAGAATCAGGTCGAACTCGTCGAGAGATCTCCCGCTCTCCACGGATCCCTTCAGGTCGGTCACGAACCTCTCGGCCATGACCCCGTCGAAGGAGTTCAGGAGGAAGTAGAGTATCTGATGGCCCAGCGAATTTATGGCCGCAAAGTAGGGCGCAGGATAGACTAGGGCGACCCTCAGCCGATAATCCCGTGGATCCCTATCGTAGAACCCGCCTTCTTCCCTCAGCAAATGGGATCTCCCCTAGTGGGCCGGGGGGGACTCGAACCCCCGACCTCCGCCTCGTAAGGGCGGCGTCATAGCCGCTAGACCACCGGCCCTGTGAAAGTGGCGCCGGGGGAGGGATTTGAACCCTCGCGGCCCGATGGGCCACTGGCTTTCCGCAGGAGGCTTTAGCAGGCCAGCCCCCTACCAGGCTAGGGCACCCCGGCCCTCCACCCCACCTATGGCGAAGCGGATTTTTAAACTTCACTTGAGCGGAGGAGATCCTCAACCCTCGCAGGAGAGAGGGCGGAAAGCACGGCTCCAGGGAGGTGAGGGCCCAGCCTCGGGATCAATCCCTTCGCTTGAGTCCCTGGCTTACATACGAGGGCGTGGGATAGGAAAGCGGTCCTCACAACGCTCACATCCCTCTTATGACCCGTCCTCATGAGGGCCCTTCTGACCTGCTTCGGGGTAGCTCTAACGATGAAGAGGACATCCCGACCCCTGTTCATCCATCCTCTCACCATCGCGACCTGTTTGGGGGACAGGGACACGTACACGCCGCTCTCGTCCTTCCGGAGGACCCTCAACTCCAAGGCCATGTCATCAACGAAACCGTAGGCTTTAGCTATCTTCCTAGCCGGTAGCTTCATTCCCTTAGCCAGCTGGTTTCTCATCTCGAAGAGTGGATAGAGGGCGTCCTTCTCCTCCTTGAATGCCTTGAAATATACCCCGAAACCCACCTTACCGACATCTGTGAGGAAGCCCTTGAACGTATCCCCGACCTTCACCTCATGAATGCTGGGCAGCTTGCCGTACGTCTTGATTATCAGATTCTCCGCTATTCCCTCATCCGGGCCTGACACTGAGACCCTTACCCATCCTCCTTCAGTGTCTAGATCCAGCTCTGGTACCTCCAAGCCCTTCATGTATCCCAATATCTCCCAACCGAGCTCCTCTAGGATGTCCTCCTTTGGAAGGCCCTTGGGTATCCTCTCTTGGATCAGTAGGGTACGCGTCAACTTGCCTCTCCTTCCAGTACCTCCAGTGCCCTATTAAGAACATCAAGCATCCTCTCTATCTCCTCCAGTATCTTCTCCCTGTCCACTGGCTCCAGCATAGCGCCGCACACCGGACAGACGAGGCCGGATTCATCCATCCGCGATATCACCTCATCGAAGCTCAGCCTTATGTGGGTGGGATCAGCGGCACAAACGTAATACTCCCCGGAGGACTCCTCCTCTTTCCTCCTGATGAGCATCTCCCTCACCTCCTTGAACTTCCTCAGGAGGAAGGATTTGGCCAGATCGCTGTTTATCCTCCAGTAGGTAAGCCTGTTCCCCGCCTCGTCTTCCTTCGTACCCAACTGCACGACCAAGTTGGAGTCCTGCATCCTATAGAGGAGCTGCCGCAGCTCTGTCGGTGGCAGTTTCAGTTTCTCCTGCATCTCTCCCTCCTCCAGAACTCCATCCTTGGCAAAATTGACCATCTTCCTAGCGAGGCTCAAGTCCCTAGCGACAACGGCGAGCGCTAGAACTATCAAGTCCTCTTCGCTCATGCTTTTCGGTCTCCCTCACCTAGTAAAGTTTATTACCGGCCTTATCGATCTAACCAATGGCCCCGGTAGCTCAGCCCGGTCAGAGCGGCCGCCTCGTAAGCGGCAGGTCGCGGGTTCGAATCCCGCCCGGGGCTCTCATTCAGAATACGCCTGAACTCTCAAATAAGTTTTACTAAATCTCATGGGGTCTCGGGGAGAATGGGGCCGCCGGGATTTGAACCCGGGACCTCCGGCTCCCGAGGCCGGCATCCTACCAAGCTAGACCACGGCCCCAGTTCCAAGTAATCCACACCATACGATAAAAAAGCTTTTCTCAGGAACCACCCAACTCCTTTAGGACTTCAGAGAGGGCTTTCTTGAGCTCCGTGTACGTATTCCTCAGGGCATCGCTGACGACCTTCGTGTTGCCTATCACCGGCATGAAATTCGTGTCCCCGTTCCAGCGAGGGACTATGTGTATGTGCACGTGCCCTTCGAAACCGGCCCCAGCTGCTTTGCCTATATTCGCGCCGACGTTGAACCCCTCCGGGTTCATGGCCCTCCTCAGGGTGAGCATGGACAGGCGTATCAACTTCCACATGTCGATAGCCTCCTCCTCCGTCAGGTCCTCTATGCTGGCCACGTGTCTGTAGGGTGCCACCATCAAATGGCCCGGATTGTAGGGGTACTTGTTCAGTATGATGAAGCAGTGCTCGGATCTATACAGGATGAGGTTCTCCTCGTCCCTACCCTCAGCCGGTAGGGTGCAGAATATGCACTCCTTTCCCGCCTCGGTAGCGAGCAACTTGATGTAGGGCATCCTCCATACTGCCCATAGTCTCCTAAGGCTCAAGTAGCTCCCTCCGTGAGCCTCAAGATGGCCTCCGCTAGATCACCACCGGCTTCTATAAGTGCCTTTCTGGCGGTCTCCCTGTCCACTCCCGCCTGGGAGGCGACCAGAGAGATGTCCTCCTCAGTGGGTTCGTAGACCTCTTCACCCTTCTCCTCGATCTCAGAGACCTCTTCCACCCTTCCCATCACTTGATAGATCTCCTCCCCTCCCACTTTAGTCACCGAGACCTGAGGATCGGATATGCGCAGGGCCGTTCCATCCCTGAGCCTTATCAAGACCTCCTCCGCATCCAGCGTCTGGACCTTCACTCCCATGCTCCTCAGCATCTTTTCCAAGTCCTTGGGCCTGAACTTTCTCATCATATGGGCCTTAAGTTCGAGTAAAAGTAAAGTTTACCTTAGGAGGGAGGGGCATGGGAGCGAGGGACCTTGTCGGAGGAAGTCTATGTCTGTGAGATATGCGGCGGTACTTTCGTCGGTAAGCCCGTGATAGTCGATCTGGACGGTTATAAGGCGATGGTCTGCCCGAGCTGCGCTAGAAAACTCCTGAGGAAGAGAGAGAAGAAGGAAGTGAAGGTCACCATAAGGGAGACCAAGGCGGAGGCGCCGTTGAAGAGGGAACCTCCCAGAAAGCCCCCTAAAGGAGTTCCTACTCCCAAGAAGAGGACGAAAGTGGAGGAAATAGAGTACGTGGAGGGTTACGGGGGTAAGATAAGGGAGGCCAGGGAGTCCTTAGGCCTAACCATAGAGCAGGTGGCTGCGGCTTTGAACATAAAAGCATCTCTCCTCCGCAATATTGAGGCGGAGAAGGTCATTCCACCTTACGAGGTGGCTCGGGCTATAGAGAAATTGCTGGAGATCACCATAATACAGAGGAACCCCGAGAGGAGCGCGTCTGCTCTACCAGAGACGGCCCCTCCGGCATCCATAAAGTCAATTACCTTGGGTGAGATAGTAGAGGTGAAGAAGAAGAGGAGGAAGAGGTAATGCCCACGAACATACCTCCCGAGGCCCAGGCCAAGTGGGAGGAATATTCAAAGGCTAAAACACCGGAAGAGAAGCTTCAGAAGTTGAAAGAGTTCTACGCACTGATACCGAAGCACAAGGGAACCGAGAAGATGGAGAAGTTCATCAAGAGGAGAATGGCCGAGCTGAGGGAGGAAATCGAGAGGAGGAGAACGAGCAAGAGGTCTAAAGGGCCGTCTCTCATGGTTGAGAAGAGAGGAGCTGCCCAGATGGTCCTCATAGGCTTCACCAACTCGGGACGGAGTACCATACTATCGACCCTGACTAACGCCAGAGTGGAGATCTCCCCGAATCCCTACACCACAATAAGGCCGGTAGAGGGAATGATGGAATTCAAGGGGGCCCAGATACAGATAGTAGAAGCTCCTCCCATAATACCCCAGGCCCAAGGAGGTCCCACCAATCTCTCGGTGGCCTTGGCTGGAAACGCGGACATCTTGGGCATAGTCGTCAGCTCTACCGATGATCCGACCACTCAATTGGACGAGCTGGTCTCCTTCTTGGAATCTAGGGGGATAGTACTGGAGAGACCAAGTGGGAGGGTGAGGATAAGGAGGAGCAGGGCAGCTCCCACAATCATAATCGTGAATAAGGGCAGGATATTGGACGGTAACGAGAGGGATGTCAAGGAGATCCTGAGGTCCTACGGCATTGAACGGGCTTGGGTCGAAATCGAGGGCAGGGTGACCCTCGAAGATGTGGAGGAAGCCGTTTTCGGCGAGAAGAAGTACAAACCTTTCATAATCTTCCTCACCAAGATGGATCTGACCAGGGACGATTCCCTGTTGCGAGAGGTGGAAGCTAGATATGGAGAGAGGGCCCTGGCCGTGATCTCATTCCCGACCAAGCTGCCCAGTAATGACGAACTGGGCGAGATGATCCTCAGGGAACTTGGACTCATAAGGGTGTTCACGAAGGCTAGGAATGAGAGAGAACCCTCCGAGAAGGCGGTCATCTTGGAGAGGGGATCCACCGTCTTGGATCTGGCCAGGTTTATTCACCAATCTTTCAAGGAGAGGTTTAGATACGCCAAAGTCTGGTCGGATAGGCTCCCCTACTCACCAATGAAGGTCGGAGCGGACTTTGTCTTGGAGGACGGCGATATAGTGGAGATAGTGGTCAGGTGATCCTTTCATGAGCACAGAGTACGAGAAGAGGGTGGTCGCCAGAAAGGCACTGGAGCTACTCAAGAAGGAGAGAGTGGAGTTACTCGGTCTTGGATCCGGTACAACGGTGGCGGCGTTCGTGGAGGAGCTTGCGAAGAGCGACCTAGTAGCCAAGATAAAGGCTATACCCTCGTCCAGCCAGATAGAGGCCGAGGCTAGGAGACACGGATTGACACTGGTGGATCCTGAGTACGGAAAGCCTGATCTCACCATAGACGGGGCCGATGAGATAGATGGCGAGCTCAACCTGCTTAAGGGGGGAGGGGGTGCTCTCGTCAGGGAGAAGATCTTGGCTACGAGTAGCGACTACTACTTGGTGATAGCGGACCATTCCAAGGTGGTGAACAGGCTGTGCACCAAGAGGCCTTTACCGGTGGAGGTCCTCCCTTACGGGTATCTATGGACGAAGGAACTGATAGAAGGTGCACTGAATTCGGAAGCTCGATTACGCTACTCTGGAGATGGAATCTTCGTGTCGGACAATGGCAATTACATATTGGACGTGCACTGCCAACCCCTAGAGGAACCTGAACCGGTCGAAAAGCTCCTGAAGCTGTATCCTGGAGTCGTGGAGGTAGGCATATTTACGGAACTGGTAGATGAGGTCTTGGTGGCTTTCGGAGATGAGGTAAGGAGGTTCACTCCGTGAAGCTACCCTTTTTATTTCGATCTCGGTGACGGTTAGTGGGCGGTGGGGTAGGGCCGGGGGAGTAGCCGTCCCCTGAACCGGAAGGCTAATGCCGGGGCCAGTAACCCCCGGGGGCGGTAGCGGGTAGGGAGCCCTCCTCCCTCCCCCGGACCGATGATCCTTGGCGCTGGCGGGCCGCCGGTGGGGCATCCCCGCCCGGAGGGACGGGGTGAGCCCCTTTACCACCGAAACGGGTCAGGCCCGGAAGGGAGCAGCCCTAAGGTGGACGGTCGGCGCTGCCAGTGTGCTGGGGTGAGCGTCCGAGGGAGAATGAGGGGGGCTCCCGAACCCGCTATCCACCTCGGGGGAGCCCACCGCCCAAAATAAAATAGAGATCAGATGAGCTGGACCTCGGTTCCGTCCTCCTTGATCTCGTAGATGTGTATTATGTTGACGGGACAGGCCTGAGCTGCCTCCATGTTGCAGCCGAGGTCGTCAAGCTCGGTCTTTATCGGGCTGGCTAGCCCGTCGTCCTCGATCACCCAGTTGTCCGGGCAGAGAGAGGCACAAACTCCATCGGCTATGCAGGACTCCCTATCATGGACTATCTTGTACTTAGCCATACCTAACACCCCCTAAGGGCGTGATAAGTGGGGGGAGATCCTATTTAACCTTTTTATGACATTACAGAGAGCTGAATTACCCTGCTGGGAGGATAATCAGGCTAAAAATAGAATTTAAATATATCAGCATGATCTGTTCTCCAAGAATTTCTCGAATTTTTCCTTAAAATCGTTTACACACTCTTCGAGGAAGGACATCAGCATCGAAATGCGGAGGATGGTCTCATCACCAACGCCGTGCTCCACCCAGCAAGCTTCCTCTCTAGCTTTCTTCTCCTCCATGCTCAGGATCTCTCTTAGAAACCTGTAAAAAACCTCCTCTCTGTTGAGCGTGGACGAGGCTATCCTTTCACCCTCGGGAGTGAGGTCGATATATCCGTACTTCTCGTAACTGATTAACCCCAGACTGGAAAGCCTCTTCGCAGCGTCCGTAACGCTAGATAGCCTGACGCCCATCTCCTCAGCCAATTCCTTCACTCTCACAACCTTCTTTCCCTTCTTCTTAAGCCTGTAGATAGCAGTCAGATACTCTTGGAGCCCGGGAGTTATCCCTTCCTCCTTCCGATGGGTCATTTCCAACCGGGGTAAAACTTAGTGCAAGAATATTAAGATGGTCTCTTTATCACACCCATATGCCCGCATCAGTTCCGGACGAGCACAAGGCCAAGGCGCCTAAATCTGTATCTTTCTCCCTCTACATAGTGAGTACCTCCAGATCGTCCGGGAAGGGTAAGGAGGACCTAACTGGCGAGCTCGCTGAGGGCTTGATCAGGAAGGCAGGCCACAGACTGATCAGGAGGGAGGTAATACCAGACAGACCTAGTGCTATCAGGGATGCCCTCCTCAAGGCAACCCATGATTCGGACGTCATAATCTTCAGCGGAGGGACCGGGCTGCATCCAACCGATGTGACCCCGGACACGGTGGAGCCCCTCTTCGAGAGGAAGATACCGGGGTTCGGGGAGCTGTTCAGGTGGTTGAGCTACGAACAGGTGGGCAGCGCGGCCATGGCAAGCAGGGCTTCCGCTGGGGTCTTCAACGGGTCACTGGTCTTCCTCCTACCTGGATCTCCGGATGGTGTGGAGCTCGCACTCACCAAGCTCATACTTCCCGAAGCGGCTCATCTAGTGTACTTGGCTAGGGGCGGCCATTAACTCCAGAGCACCTCCCCCATATCATCTCCAGCCACTATCCCCTCCAGCGAGTTGATCTCCTCCCTCAGCCTTGGATCTCTGAGCAGTTCCAAGAATCGGCTCACTGGTTCGCTCCCCAAGGAGCTGCTCTTTATCAGGAAGTCGTAGTTCTCCTCAGCTAATTTGATGAAATCAAGGCCGTAGAGGGATGCGGCTGTCCTTATACCAATACCTACATCTGCAATCCCGTGGTATACGGCTGCAGCAACAGCGCTGTGGGACTTAGCTTCACTCCAGTAACCCTTTATCCTCCTCCTAACCTCATCGAAGTTCAGGCCCAGCGACTCCGCTTCCTTCCTCAGGAGAGCATCCAAGAGTATTCTAGTGCCCGAACCTTTATTCCTATTGATAAACATGAGATCCTGCCTCTCTATAAGATCCCTTATGGACTTCACGCCCTTCGGATTACCCTTAGGCAGAATGAGACCCTGCTCCCTGCTGTAGCCCCTCACGAGTATCGCCTTGCCCTTGAACTGGTAGCTGTCCATGAACGGGATGTTGTAGGTCCAGCTCTCTGGATCCAAAGCGTGAACTCCCGCTATATCCGCTTCCCTCCTGCTCACCGCCTTGAAACCACCGGTAGATCCCACGAATACGGCCTTGACGGAGTATCCCTCCCTCCTCAGGTGGGATAGTATCCTCTCCAGCCCCAAGCAATGGCTGCCCATGACCGAAACATCGGCTATCTTCGATCCCTTGTAGAGGCGGACCTCGACGACTTCACCCTCCTCTATTATCTCCTCGTTCTTCTCCATGACCACAAATCCATCCGCTCTGGAGAGCGTGGTTATTGCCTCGGAACCCGTGGGGACTGGGAAAGTGAGGTAGTGATCCCCCTCCCTCACTACATGGACTGGTAGCAGATCCTTCCTTCCCTTCTCCCCGAAGATCCTCTCAGCTGCGACCGCCTTTACGATGCCCCCGCCCTCCTCCAACCTACCGCTCCACTTCCTTATGAGGGGGGAGATCAGGGATTGGTAGATGGTCATGGCGCTGGTGGGGTATCCGGGGAGGCCTATGATGAGCTTTCCCCTCGATTCCGCTATGACAGTCGGCTTACCCGGATGTATAGCGATGCCGTGAACTAGCACACCGGGAGGTCCCAGCTCCTCGAGGATCCAGTACATCACATCCCCTGCACCTACGCTGGTGCTGCCGGAGAGTATCACCATATCGAACCTATCCAAGGCGTCCTCCAATGCCCCCTTGATGGCCTCATAATCGTCGGGGAGTATGCCGAGCCTCTCCGGAATGCCGCCGTCCTCAAGTATGGATGTGAACACCGTGAAGGAATTGACGTCATATATCTTCCCGAAGTCGAGCGGCTCGCCCGGTTGGACTATCTCATCACCCGTCGAGAATATTCCCACCTTGGGGGGAGCGTAGACCCTCACCCTCGTCCGGCCCACTGCAGCCAGTACACCTATTTCACGCGCGGAGAGGAGCGTATCGGAGTAGATGACTGTTTCTCCCCTCCTTATATCGGAGCCAGCCCCGTGAATATTCTCTCCCGGGGATACGGCCCTGAAGACGAGGAGCGAATCTCCCTCCCTGACTGTATGCTCCTCCATAACCACAGCATTGGCTCCCTTGGGGATAGGGGCTCCAGTCGCTATCTCCACCGCCTCTCCCTCATCGACGATCCCCGGGAAGGGATGACCGGCTGCAGCCCTACCGATAACCCTCAGCTTGGCCGGACGATCCTCGTCAACCCAGAAGGTGTCCTCCGCCCTCAGGGCATAACCGTCAACAGCCGCCCTGTCGAACCCCGGTACATCCACATCCGATACCACGTCCTCAGCCACTACCCTTCCCAGAGCATCCTCAATTGATATCTCCTCAATCGTTTTGGGTCTGGAATAGCTGATCAGGAGGTTCAAAACCTCCTCAAACTCCCTGAGCTCCCTGAAGACCTTCCTCATAGCTTGAGCCACCTCCTGTAAACGAGCACGTCCACCTCACTGCCAGCCTCGTAACCCTCCACGTCCTCTGGTACCACCACGAACCCATCGGCTTGGGTAAGCGAGGAGATTATTCCCGAGCCACTGACCCTCACGGGTGTGGCTAGTAGGATACCATCCCTCCGCCTAAGCTTGACCCTCACGTAGTGTCTGACACCGGGTCTCGAGGCTATCCTCCTATCCAGACGGGCCCTAACCCTTGGCCACTGAAAGGCTCCGTCCACGCCTGAAAGCCTCGCCAACACCGGGAGGAGCACCTCAATAGCTGCAACCATAGCCGCAACAGGACTTCCTGGGAGTCCTATCAACGGGGTTCCGTCAATCAGAGCTAGTAGAGTGGGCTTTCCGGGCATTATGCTCAGCCCGTGAACCACTATCTCCCCACCCAAGGACCTCACGATCTTGGGAACTAAATCCCTCTCTCCGACGCTAGTACCGGCGATTGTAACGATGAGGTCCCCATCCATTCCCCTCTCTACCATCTCTCCTAGTATCTTCTCGTCATCTCTAGCTATACCCAAGTACTGAGGGACAGCTAGGTCCGAGATCAGCGATTCTAGGGCATATCTGTTGGAGTTAACTATTTTACCCTTGCTGAGAGGAGATCCGAGCTCCACCAACTCGCTTCCCGTGCTGATTATAGAGACCACGGGCTTCCTGAACACTCTCACTCTAGCGATGTTCAGGGAGGCGAGGAGAAGCATCTCGAACGGGCCTATGACCGTACCCCTTCTCAGTACGATATCCCCTCTCGACACATCACTGCCCTTCCTGTCAACGTTCGCACCCGGGGGAACCTGCTTTATTATTTCTACGTGATCTCCTGATCTCTTTGAGAATTCTAGGGGTACTATGGCATCAGCTCCTTCAGGTAGATACGCACCTGTGGCAATTTCCACAGCCTCTCCCTCTCCTATACTCAGTTCTATTTCATCTCCGGGTCTGAGCTTCCCCACGATCTTCAACACGGCCGGATTGGATGCCGATGCGCCGAAGGTGTCTGACGATCTGACCGCGTATCCATCAAAGGCCGCTCTGTGGAAAGGAGGTATATCCATGGGAGAGGTCACATCTTCAGCTAGAACGCGGCCTCTAGCATCGCTTAAAGCAGTTTCCTCAGGCGAGGTCGGATGGAGGTAGGCCAGATAGGTAGCAAGAGCTTCTTCGACAGGGGTTAGCTTCTTGAAGATATGTGTCATCGGGAGGAAGGTCGTGCTAATCTATAAATTAGCTTTCGTCCACATTCGGGAGGATGCACTTTGGCGGAGGATAAGGAGGCGCCGCTACAGGAACACATCATCGAGCTGCTTGAGAGGCTGAGAAGGATACTAATAGCCCTCATAATAACCTCCAGCATCGTAGTGGTAATTCCCTCTCAGCTAATAGAGGGCAGATGGGACGGCTACACACCACTTGTGTTTTACGTCATGAAGAAGATGCAAGAGGATTTGACGAATGTCAACAATCCCATAGTGAAACCCATAGCCACCTTTTTCGGGATAAAGAAGCTTCCTGTGGAGCTCATCGCTCACAGCTGGTTAGATTCTATAGAGGTAATTCTCCAACTTTCCCTTCTAATGGGCCTAATAATTGCTTCTCCTTATATAGCCAAAGAGATATATGAGTATTTGGAACCAGCTTTAGAGGAGCGAGAGAAAAAGGTACTGATCCCCTTCTCTCTCCTATTCTTCCTACTGTTTGCTTTAGGTGTGGTATACGCTTACTTTGTGATCCTACCGCTGACGTTCTTCTTCCTCTCTTGGTTGTATTTACTCGGTGGCGTAGAACTCGTATTTTCCGTGAAGGAGTTCTATTCATTCGCAATAGTGGGAATGCTTACGACAGGACTGTCATTTACCTTCCCATTGGTGGTGGCTTTGGCGTCTTATTTGGATATAATAACCCCAGATACCTTGAAAAAGAACTGGAGATATGTGGTGTTTGTGATAATGGTTGTGACAGCGGTAATAACTCCAGATCCAACTCCTGTCTCAATGATAGCACTGGCCATCCCGTTTCTGGTGCTCTACGTCCTCTCCTACTTACTAGCTAAGAAGATGCATAGGAAGAGCTGAGGCTAAAATTAGGAGAAGCAGCTAGAGCCAGAAGAAGCAAGGCGAGATGAGATGAAAAGTTGAATGAAGGGGTTACTCCTCTGACCCCTTCTTCTTGGCCGCTAAGGCCTTTATCTCCTCCATGAGCTCCTCGTCGGTCTTGCCGGTCACATCTATTCCCAAGCTGAGAGCCAGCTCTCTGATCTCACTGCTGCTCTTCTTGGTCTTCTCCTCCTTCTCTTCCTTAGAGGTCACTCCACTACTGGCCTTTCTGAATTCGTTTATGGCCTCACCCATTGATCTAGCTAGCTCCGGGAGCCTCCTTGGCCCGAAGAGGAGCAAAGCAATCACTATTATTATCAGGAGCTCAGTCCAGCCTATCGGCCCGAACTGCATTAGCTTAAGGGTCAAGCCAGCCATTCCAGAGAGCAAAGCATCACCCGAACCATACTCCACATAACACATATATCTCTTTTTCCCTGAAGGGAGGATCGCTCACGATTCCCCCAGCATCTTGCGAACAATCCTCGATGCACAGTCAAACTTTTTGTATGCCCCCTCGATTGGAAGAGATGCGCATAATCCTAATGGGTATGGGGGTCGTGGGTCAAGCATTCCTAGAGCTGCTTGATCTCGAACAGGCGGATCTATACAGGAAATACGGTCTTCATCCTGTTGTAGTGGCAGCGGCCGATTCCAAGTCGATGGTCTACAATCCTAAAGGATTAGATGTACAGAAGCTCTTGAATCACAAGAGGTCAAGAGGAACGCTGCAGGGCTTCCCGGATGAGGTGCGAGATTTGGACTTGGTGAAGGAAGTGGAGGCGGAGGTAGTTATCGATGTCACACCGTCAGACTTCAGGACAGGGGAACCCGGGATCTCCCACCTCAGAGCGGCATTACAGACTGGAAAACACGTTATAACGGCAAATAAAGGTCCTTTAGCTCTAGAAATGCCTGCACTGGTAGAGATGTTTCAGCACAAAGGTCTAAGGCTTCTCTTCAGCGGAACTGTTGGGGGAGGCACCCCCTTCCTCAGGTTCGTTGGGAAATGCCTGTCCGGCGAGAAGATAGTATCGATAAGGGGCGTGATCAACGGAACCACGAATTACATACTCAACCGGATGGAGGACGGAATCTCGTTCCAAGAGGCGCTGAGAGAGGCTCAAGAAAAGGGATATGCCGAGGCGGATCCGAGCAACGATGTGGACGGGTGGGACTCCGCTGCTAAACTCGTGATACTCTCGAACTGGGCCATGGACTTGGGGGTGACGTTGAAGGATGTGTCCATCCGTGGCATCAGGGATGTTGAGATAACGGAGGAAATGCTCTCCAGAGGAAGAACAGTCAGGTTGATAGCTACAGCCGATGAGTCGGGCCTCAGGGTCCAGCCGGAGGAGATCGACAGGAAGGATCCACTGGTGGTCCCAGGCGCCCTTAACGCCGTCTCCTTCATAGCGGAGATATCCGGGAGACACACGTTGATAGGTAAAGGTGCAGGTGGGAGGGAAACCGCCGCCGCCCTGATGAGAGATCTGGTAGAACTGAAGATGTACTTAGGGGGTGCCGAACCTTGCTCATAATGAAGTTCGGCGGATCCATCTTGGAGGGGGCTGAAGACCTCCAATCCATAGCTGACTATCTGAAGGATGCTCTAGAGAGGGAGAGGGTAGTAGCTGTCATCTCAGCCCTTAAAGGGGTCACTGACCATTTACTCAGGATCGGCGAGCTAGCTGCATTCGGAGACGAGCTAGCTGTCACGAAAGAGTTACAATCCTTGAGGGAGAAGCATCTGAGTATATGTGAAGACTTGGGACTTACCTGCCAGACCGTTAGGAAGGAGCTGGAGAAGCTCGAGAAGATAGTGATCGGGATAACCTACATAGGGGAGATCACACCCAGACTGAGAGATCTCATAGCTTCTATGGGAGAGAATCTGTCTGGGAGCATTCTGTCTGAGCTACTCCAGAAGGAGGGCGTTAAATCCAGGTTTCTAACGGGAGGAGAGGCCGGCATAGTTACGGATGACTCCCATGGCGAGGCTAACCCACTCCTCAAGGCCACCCGTGTTTACGTGAGGAGCAGGCTCCTCCCACTGCTCGAAGATACACTACCTGTAGTGGCTGGCTTCTCTGGGCTCTCCCAAGAGGGTAGAGTCACGACGTTGGGGCGAGGAGGGAGTGATCTGACTGCGGTCCTTCTGGGATCCTCCTTAGGGTCTAGGGAGGTTTGGCTCTGGACTAATGTGGACGGTCTGCTCACAGCTGATCCGAGGATAGTTAAGGACGCTCGCCTGATCAAGCAGGTCTCTTACAGGGAAGCCATAGAGCTAGCGTACTTCGGTGCGAAGAGGATGCATCCCAGGTTCTTGGAGCCGGCTATGGCGACCTCCACACCCGTGAGGATAAGGAACTTCCGTAACATGAGCTCCCCCGGCACCCTCATCTCCAGCAGGGAGGTAAGGAGTAGGGAAGTGGTTAAGGCCGTGGGTCTAAGGAGAGGGGTATCCATAATAACGGTCAGGGGCGTTGGGATGATCGGGCGTCCCGGAACGGCCGGTCGGCTGTTCTCACTCTTGGGAGATAATGGGCTCAACGTGCTCATGATCTCCCAGAGCATCTCAGAGTCGGACATCTCGATAGTCTTGGAGGCCGAGGAGGCTGAGAGGGCAAGGGGCATAATGGAGGCCAGGCTCTTGGGACCCATATTCAAGGAGGTCCTCTTGGATAGGGGATGCTCCGTGGTGGCCGCCATAGGATCCGGGATGAGGGGTACTCCCGGCGTCGCCTCTCGCGTCTTCGGAGCAGTCTCCGCTAGGGGCATAAACGTGAAGATGATAGCCCAAGGATCCTCCGAGGTCAATATATCGTTCGTGGTCGATGAAACTGATGGGGAAGAGGCTGTGAGGGCATTGCACGACGAATT
Organism: Thermoproteota archaeon; assembly: GCA_027061785.1. Lineage (GTDB taxonomy): Archaea > Korarchaeota > Korarchaeia > Korarchaeales > Korarchaeaceae > Korarchaeum. The sequence continues at coordinate 3,534 of JAMOVA010000002.1, read as the reverse complement.
CGAGCTGGGAAAGGAGGGGGAGGACCACTAAGGTTCCCTCCAAAACTTATATTTGGTGAGCCATCTCTCATGATTGGCCCCGGTAGCTCAGTTGGCAGAGCGGCCGCCTTGTAAGCGGCAGGTCGGGGGTTCGAGACCCCCCCGGGGCTCCATCACAGCTCCACCATACCTTCGATATCCACTCTCCTGACTACCTCATGGACCCCGGCTACGATGGAGTACTCCCTATTCAGACCCTCTATTCGGTGCTTGTTCACCAAAACGGTTCCTCCTGCCTCTTTAACCATTAGGAGGCCTGCGGCCAGATCCACTATCCTCAGGTCTCCCCTGAGATCGATGAGTGCGTCTATCCGACCCTCTGCCACCAGAGCTAAGCCCAAGGCCACAGATCCCAGGTCCCTCCTCGCTATATGCTTGAATCCCAGCCTCTCCTTGGTTACCGGGTCGTTCCTCTGACAAGGTGCGTAGATGACCGGGGTACCCCTGAAGTCCCTCACTCTCACTCTGTTTCCGTTCTTGAAGGCACCTCCTCCCCTGATGGCGTGATAGAGATCCCCCCTGAACAGGTCCAGTAGAACTGCAATCTCGAGATCCTTAAGCGAGTAGGAGGAGGAATAGGCCACGGAGACGCAGGCGAAAGGAATTCCCCTGTCGGCGTTGGAACTACCGTCCACGGGATCAATGAGAATAATCCCCTTCTCTTGGCCCTCGATAAGTCCGCTCTCCTCGCTGAGGATGCTCGGGTGCCTCCCCCTCTCCTCTAACCATTCAGAGAGAGCCTCCTGCGCGGCCTCATCCACCGCCCTAGCGGTGTCCCCTCCAGCGCTGACGTAGGAATATTCCCTGTCCGCCCCTATGAAAGGAAAAGCCCTCTCCTTTATTTTCAGGGCGAGGTCAACTAGATCCCTCAGTTCTATCCCCGAACCCCCCGAAAAAGATTAGGAGGAGATACCCTTCACCCGACTGTCGAACCTGAGCCAGTTCTCGTAGGCGGAGGGCTCCCTCTCCTTGAGGTAGTTAAGCACGAATTCCCTGATCTCCGAGCTATCCACTACCTCCTTATCCTTGAATTTCTCCTGTACAGCCCTGGCAACCTCATCAGCCAACTCAACGGAAGCACCAGCCTTAATTGCGGCCGCAACTATCTTCACTGGGAGGAACTCCTCCTCGGTCCCGGTGCTTCTCTTCCTAACCTTCATGTCACCACCTGGGGAGCTGGCGACCTGAATACGAAAAACTTTCACTCCTAGGGGTACGGTTAAAAGGGGGTGCAGGAAGGCCGAGATGATCACTATGAACATAGCCGTGAGGGTAATGAGGGTTCAGGCCGAGAGATACGTGGAACCAGAGGATCCGCTGCCGCCGAACTTGCAGATCTCCGTTAACATGAACTTGGGGAAGATAGAGGGATCCAAGGAGAGGGCTAAGGGCAAGTTCCTCATAGATGTGAGTTACCAACCCTCCGTGGCCAGAATAACTGTGGAGGGTAGGGTCATCATAACCGGCAAGAAGGACGAGATAGAGAGGATGCTGAGGGATATAGGGGCCGGTAAGATGCCTCAGCCCGTAGTCCAAGCCGTGTACGCGGCGGGCTTCGCGGAGGCGGTTATGCTGTGTAGATCGGTGGGCGTACCTCCGCCCCTGCCACCGCTACCCCAGCCGCAGCCCGAGGGCAAAGGTAAGGCAGAGGGAATGGAGTACTCACTATGAGGGATCCCCATGTGGGTGGACTTTCATGTGCATACCAGGCGATCCCGGGACTCGATGGCCTCTCCTAGGGATGTGGTGAAATTAGCTGTGAGGAGGGGACTGAGCGCCATAGCGATAACCGATCACAACGAGGTGATAGGGGCCCAAGAGGTGCTGGAAGAGGTCAGGAGACTGGGTGTGGACCTGATAGTCATCCCGGGGGAGGAGGTGAAGACGGCGCAGGGCGATATCATAGGACTCTTCATAAGCGAGAGGATACCCAAGGGCATGGACGCCTCGGAAACCGTGGATAGAATAAAGGAGCAGGGAGGCCTGGTGGTGATTCCCCATCCATTCGACAGGAAGATGAGGGGAGCCTTGGGAAGCGCGGTCTTGGATATTCTGGGAAAGATCGACTACATAGAGGTGATGAATGGAAGGACCCCCTCTTGGAATAACAGGAAGGCCGAGGAGTTCGCGAGGCGGTACGGTATACCGGGCCTAGGGGGGAGCGATGCCCACTGGCCTAGAGAGATAGGAAAGGTCAGGACACTGGTTTCCAGGTTAGATGAAGGGAAAATAGAGCCGATAAAAGTGGAGGGGAACGGATGGCCCCCCATGATCTTTGGAGTTCTGTACTCATCCGTTGCCAAGGTATCCAAGGTGTTCTAGCTAGCCCCCTCCCACCTCTGGCATTATGGTGATCTCGTCTTCAGGCCCCACTTCCGCATCCAATCCGCCCTTTGACTCCGCGGATACCCCATTGATCAGTACTATCATCTTGAACCTCTCACCGTCAGTCACGAGTTCCCTTACCTCCTCTGGAAGGGCTTCGAGCACTTTCCTCAGCGTGGTCCTGCCTAGGTTCAGCTCTACCTCCTTGCCTAGAAGCTCTCTAGGCTTTCCCAGCAGCTTGAGTCTCATGAGAGACCTCCTTACTCCGAGAGGCTCACCACCTTCTCCAGCTGGGGTATGACGCTCTCCAATCCCAAGGATCTGAGCGTGCTCTTCCTCGGGACACCGTTATTGTCCCATCCCCTGAGCTCGTAGTACCATGAGAGCATCTTGTCGTAGGAGTCCCTGTCGAGCTTAGCGCCGGCAAGCGGTCCCTTGGTCAGGGGCTCCTCGAACCACTTCGCCGGTGGATAGTCCATGGTCCTGCTCCAGCCACCCTTCTCCCTTATCCAGAAGGCCCTTATCAGCGAGTATATCCTGTTTGAGATCCTGTAGAGGTCGTCCCAGGTGTACTCCAGCCCGGTCGCGGCCTTCAGGAACTTGGTATACCACTCGAGATCGAAGCCGAGCTCGATCCACGGTAATCTGCAGGCCACAGCGCTCTCGAAGAATCCTCCCCTCACGTTCTGCATCCAGATAAGCTTCTCCACTCTATCCTTGCTCGCTACTCCCCTGCCCTCCCTGACCTCTATGGAGATGAACCACGCGTCCTTGTGGTGAGCCCCTATGGGACTCGTTCCGTAGGCTAGGGCCATTCCTATATACGCGTGGCAGTCGTATGCACTGGTCTCCAATCCCTTAACGTGCATCGCGAACTTCTCAGCACCGTTCCCCAGCTTGGAGGCAGCGTAAGCCACTCCCTCGGCCAGCACCGCGCCGAATCCCTCCTTGTTCACGATCTTCCTGGCCAGCTCCAGCATGGCCGGGGCGTTGCCCCACTCTAGGTCGACGCCGACCTCCTCCTTACTGAGGATGCCCCTCTGAACCGCCTCGGTTGCGAACGCCAAGGCAGATCCCATGCTTATGGCGTCCAAGCCGGTCTCGTCGGAGAAGAGGTTTAGGGTCATCACCCAGCTCATGTTGTCAATTCCCAAGTTAGAACCGTTCATG
>JAMOVA010000001.1 GCA_027061785.1 Thermoproteota archaeon | reverse complement strand
CCTCGCGCCTCCGGACCTGATGAGGAGGGCCAGGAGTGCGCCTTCCAGTGAGACCAAGATGATCCTGCCCCCGAAGATCAGGGGGGTGAGCCCTCCCCTGATGAACATGCTGGTCTCCGGCATGGTGGGATGTAGACTGGGCATCAGGTACGGGACCAAGAAGCTGAGGGGTATCGTGGCGTAGGCAGCTACGGCGAAGGCCATTGAGATCTTGGGCCTCACATCGGGGTCCTTTATGCTCGACCTGACGGCCAAGTAGACGAGGAAGGCGAGGAACATGAAGAGGACCCCCGTCTCTCTCGGATCCCAGTTCCAGGGTGAGCCCCACGATTCCGATGCCCATATCATGCCGGTTACTAGGGTGGAGAAGCCCATCACAAGGCCCGCCACGATGAAAGAATGGGCCGTCTCCTCCATCCATCCCTTCCCCTTGAGGAGGTAGGAGAGCGCTAGCAGGAATCCTAGGGTGAAGAGGAGGTAAGTGGACACGGAGATGGGGACATGCACGTATAGGTTCCTGTAAGCTGTGGGATTTCCCAAGGGGACTACGGAGGGGAACGGACCTGATACTTGGGAGATCCAGAGGGTAGCAGCATCTATCAGCGATGCAATAGCCAGCGCCGCTACTAGCTTTCTCATTGAGGGGTTCCCTCACGCGGCGAATAAAAAATATTGTTTGGGGGAAGTTTAGTTCCTCTAACTTACTTCTTCCTCCTTACCAGTATGTCTGCGAGGACCAGCACTATGGCCACCAGAGAGAGCACTGTCGCCACGAAGGTGAACAAGTTCATCCCGGCACCGACGCCAGCCCCGGACACCTTCTCAACCTTGCTCTCGAGCTGCTTTATCTTGAGCTGTGTCTCGTAGTATGAGGACATCCTCCCGAGCTTGTCCATGACGGTATCGACTATACCGAGCCAGTGCGTGTAGTCCGGTCCCATCATGGAGGCACCCATCCTCCACCTCCTGCCGTCGTGGTGCCATATGTAGTAGGTCATTATCTCCATGTACTCATCCAAGTCGCCTGGAAGGGCTTTCCTGTTCATTATTATCTCTCCAGCCCTGTTAACCTGTATGCCCTCCTTATAGGCCTTCTTGAGCAGTGAAAGAGCGTAATTCCAAGTTATGTTGTAATCCGTGTTCACGCTGTCGTACCAAGTGAAGTAGGAGTAGACCCAGTCGCTGGAGTGACACGTCTTGCAGACGCTCATCATCCTCCCTCTCGGGTTATCGGGAGATGAGAGAGCGGCGTTACCCATAGTTAGCGGGTTCTTCCAGTCAGGCCTCTTCTTAGCGAAGCCCATGTTCAGGGGATCCGGATAATAGGTCTGTCCGAAGCTCCATTTGGCCTGGATTTCCCAAGTAAGCCTGGCGCCCAAGTCGTGAGTGCCCGGAACTATCACTTTACCGTTCTTATCGACCAAGTGGCTCATGTGGCAGGTGGCGCACGTTGGAGCTCTGAAGTCTATTCCCGGCCTCCAAGGCATATCGTTCCAGTTCCACTCCTCTCCCTCTGAGTCGTATATGTTCCCGTGTTTGCTCTCCTCGTATATCTCTATCTGCGGATGGTCGTACCCTAAGTGGCACTGGCCACAGGTGTGCGGTTTCCTCGCCTCCGAGATGCTGAATGTGTGCCTAGTGTGACATGTGGCGCAGCTTCCCAGGCTTCCATCTGGGTTTATCCTGCCAGCCCCGTTGTTAGGCCAGCCCAGCAGCACCATATCCGGAGTTCCGTCTAACTTCGCGTAGGGCGCGTCCAAACCAACTATGGCGTTCGGTTTAGCTGGAAGGACGGCGCTTCCGTGGCATTCCATACAGGCTAGATACACGTAGCTGTTGTTGTACTTGGGATGCTCCATTATGAAGTGGTAATCTATTCCCAAGTAGTTCGCGGTGAAGTTAGTGACAGCATGCGTCAACATGCCGTGAGAGGGATAGAGTCCTGAGAGGAACTTGAATTTGTCACCGTAGAAGTAATATTTGCTCGCATTAACTGCCTTCTTGTCCCCGTTATAGAAATCTTTGGCGTACTTCTTGAAGAAGGGCCATCCTACCACATCCTTGAACAACTTATCGTATTCTACCTTGGCGGCATCTCCGTAAGTCTTCTGAAGTACCAGAGTATACCAAGGCTTGAGATTTGCGTTGAGAGCCGCGAAGGAATGCTTACTCCAACTCATCTCCTTGGTTTCCTTGTAATGGCACTGCTGACAATCCTTAGGAGTGACATCCACCACTATCTTGTAGCCATTATGCTCAATGACATCTGGTCTATCGGAATCAGCGAACATTCCATGACATTCGTAGCAGCCGACGACATAAGGATAGTTCTTGAATTTATCAGCTAGATTGGCGTCCTCTCCGAATATGTTCTTGTAATAGGCCTCCAGCTCACCCGGTGTGTGCCAGGCGTGCTTGCTCCTCAACCAGTCGTAGTAGGAGACCTGCATTTTGACCGTATTGGGATCCGAATGGCAGTTCAGACAGGCCTTCGTCTCGGGGCTCACCTTCGCCAAGACTTCCTGGGCCGATGCCTCGATTCCCTGAGCATCACCGAAACCGATCTCTCCCGGATTGGCCAGCACAGGAAGCAGAGCGAACGCCAGCGTCAGTGCGGCTATAGATAGAATCGGTAACCAGAACATCTTTTTCATATTTCAGGCCTCCCTAATGGGAGATCTGCCGTTGTAATGTGTTGACGCATGGTATAACTTAAAATCGTTACGCGAAACATCGAGTTCACGAAGTTAACTTAGATTCATCTAATTTTATTTCATTTCCCTAGGCTTCCTAACCTCACAGCGGACCCTTAAATTTCCGAAGAAGTGGTGACCTACGATGGACACAATAGTTCTGGGACAGGAGATCGACAGTGGAGAGGAATTTAAGCTGAAAATAGCTGAGTTAGTGACGGGAAGAACAGCCGTTATAGCCAAAACCGGTTACGGTAAGTCGTGGACCATAAGGAAAGTGGTGGAAGGGCTATTGGAGAAAGGTTACCCCGTGGGCATTATAGATCCGGAGGGAGAGCATACCTCCTTGGCAGATGTGTTCGATATGCTGATAGTATCTCCGGACGGAGATATAGACCTTACAAAGGCCTCTCCGAGTAGATTGGCTCAGGTAGCCGTCAAAGGGGTCAGCTTCATCCTCGACATGTCCAAATACAAGCCAGATACCTCTACCAAGTTGGCCGCCGGAATCATAGAGGGTCTGATGAAGATAGGGAGTTCCGATGGGTTTCTGGTCGTGGTGGACGAGGCCAAGGAGCTGGCTCCCGAGAAGGGAGTTGGCAGCACCTTAGGAAAGGGAGCGATGAGCACGCTGACATGGCTGAATACTCTCGCAACTAGGGGTAGGAAGAAGGGCATAGGACTCCTGTTCTCGACCCAGAGACCCCAGCTGGTTTCGAAAACCCTGCTCAGTCAGGCCGAGAATAAGATCATCCTGAGGGTGGAGTACGTCAGGGACCTGTCCGCCGTGATTCAGTATCTGGGGCTCAGCAAGGAGGTGGCCTCGAAGATAAGCAGCCTTGAGAGGGGAGTGGCATACGTAGAGGGACCTTTCACCTTCAAGCCCGGCTTCGTGAAGGTCGGCAGCGTCAAGAGCGCCCACCTAGGTTCCACCCCGAACCCGAAGCCCAGACCTCCTCCCAGTCTGCAGGAAGTAGTCAGGTTCCTCTCAGTCCAGACAGAGATCACTGTCTCCGAGACCGAGGATTCGGGGAGGGAATCGAAGGGTAAGGTGGTAGAGAGGATCGAAAGGGAGAAGGAGAAAGAAAAGGAGGAGAGGAGGGTCGAGAAGAGAAAGAGCGTCAAGAGAACCCCCAAATCCAAGGCTAAGTCCAAGGAGGGAAGAGCTAAGAGAATTTCGGTCAGATCTCAGGAGATCTGGTCCCTGCCTCCGGCTAGGTTGAGGTCGGATGTCGTGAAGGACTTGGTTAAGAGGAGGAATGAGATGAGGGACTTGCTCCACACCTTGGAGAGTAGGAAGGAGGTCATGGACGAAGCGGTATACCAGCTGCTAAAGGAGGAGTACGAGAGGGAATTGGATCTACTGGAGGAGGACTTGGAGCCCTACAGGATGGAAGCCATGGAGGCGGGCCTCGTACTGGAGGCGGCGATAGAGGACAGGAGGAACATCGTGGAGGCGCTTTCATCCAAAAAGGTCAACCCCCTGAAGAGGATAGCCGTGAAGTGGAGGATATGGAGGCTCCAGAGGGAGATAAGAGGTCTGGAGAAGAAGCTGAAAATGGTCAGGAAGATCCTGAAGGAGCTAGAGTGAGGTGATCCCTTGGACATAGAGCCCTTTCTGAGGAGAGAGAGCAGTATAGCTGTGGTAGGGGCCTCTAGAAATCCGGAGAAGTGGGGCTACAAACTATATCGATTTTTCAAGAGATATTACAGGAAAGCGTATCCGGTGAACCCGAGGGCTGAGGAAATAGATGGTGATAGGGCCTATCCAGATCTGAAGAGCCTCCCGGAGAAGCCAGATATAGTGGATCTCGTGGTCCCCCCTCGTGCAGCTAGGGAAGTGGTGAGGGAGGCGATAGGGCTGGGGATAAGGATGATATGGTTTCAACCGGGTTCCGAGGATGAGGAGGCCATTGAGGAGTGCTTGAAGGCTGGAGTCAACGTGGTGTGGGGCAAGTGCCTGATGGAGACCATTAGCTACCGCTCTCACGAGTGAGTGGTAGCGTGATTCCTCGGCTCTCGAGGTGGATTAGGTCGGCTCATTTCTCATTCTCGATGTATAATGGATAGTGACTATGAGGACGGATACCCCGATTATCAGAATCCCAGCAGCCTCGGCAACGGCGGCTGAGGGCCATCCCACCATCAAATCCACTAACACGGCCAGTATAGGAGCAAGGCCAGCTAGGAGGGCCACGATCAATCCTCTAGCATATCCTCCAACGAAGAGAGCGATGCCGAGGACGGCCAAACCCATGAACGCTTGGAAGAAGAACCAAGTCGATACGAAAGTGTGGGGCCTTGTCCCACCAGGGAACACACCTATGAGGGCCAGGAAGATGGATGCGGTGAAGAGTAGGCCGCTTGCAAAGGACTCCAACCTTCCCTTGGATGCCCCGAGTATGAACAGGGAGTAGATCGAGAGAAAGAACGCGGAAGCCATCAGCCCATAATTGTAGAGCCATGGGCAGCAGGCTTTAGGGACACCAAAGTCACTGAACGCATCCTTCCAGAAGTCGAACCACGGATTCAGATGCCAGCACACGAATATAGTGGTTAGAGCTGCGGCAAGTGAGATGAGACCAGTAAAACTCCAGAGCTTGAGGATCCTCTCCATAATTGGGAGGGCTAGGGCCAAAATATAATGCCTCAGGGAATTCTCCGGCGAATACCTAACTGGCGAATCCTATATGTGCGCGGGGAGATGGAGGGACTAAGGTTCTCTTCGATCCAAAAATTGGCTTTTTCCGAGGGAACTTCAATTATTTAGTTAGTATAGGATTTTTCCACCCCTAAAATTTCTCCTATCATTCTGAGAGGAGAAAGTCCGTTAGGACGAGTTACGCTGTGTAGCGTGTCCAGAATAGCAATGTTTATATTTACACGGGGTTCGGAGCCCAAACCTCTATAGGGTGGGATTGTTGATCCAACTAGCAGGTCTCCTGTGAGTGATCGCGTCGTTGACGCGATTGCGTCTCTTTTACCGGAATTAGGTGTGAGCACCCTCATGGGTGTGATTGGCGGCTCCATAATGCCTCTCTACGATGCCCTCTACCCGTACAGGGACGAGATTGAGGTCGTCATGTTCAAGCACGAGCAGGGAGCGGCCCACGCAGCCGACGCATACGGGAGAATTGCGAGGAAGCCCGGGGTCATGATGGCCACATCCGGACCCGGGGCCACGAATCTGGTGACTGGGATAGCGAACGCCTACATGGACTCCTCCCCCGTGATGGCCCTCACCGGACAGGTGGCCACGGAAGTGTTCGGCAGGGACGCGTTCCAGGAAACGGACATGTTCGGGGTCGTGGCCCCTATAACCAAGTTTGTGTACCAGGTTAAGAAGCCCGAGGAGGCCTTACCTGCTGTCGCAACCGCTTACAAGGTCGCCAGCATGGGAAGACCTGGTCCGACCCTCGTGGACCTCCCGAGGGACGTTCAGGTGGCTAAGAAGACGGAATGGAATGGGGAACTCATGCCCGTGGACTTCAGCAAGTACGCTCCTGTCGAACCAAGCTTGGATGATGTCAGGAAGGCAGCTGAACTCCTCGAGAAGGCTGAGAGGCCCGTGATACTCGTCGGTGGCGGTGTATACTGGGCCAATGCCTGGGACGAGGTGCTGAGGCTGGCTGAGTACATGCTCGCCCCCGTGGTCACCACGCTCCCGGGGAAGAACTCAGTGCCGTTCGAGCACCCCTTGGTGATGGGTCCAGCTGGAATGCACGGTAGGGCTGAGGCTGACGCTGCCCTCGCCAACGCCGACGTCGTGCTCGCCGTAGGAACCAGGTTCTCCGACAGGACCGTGGGTAGATTCGATGAGATGAGGGAGAAAAAGATCATACACATAGATCTGGACGCCAGCGAACTCGGTAAAAACCTCCCCACGGCTGTCGCCATAAGAGGAGACGCTAAGATCGCGCTCAGGATGCTCCTCGATGTCATCAAATCCGTGGAATCTGAGGAGAGGAAGGAGTACGTTTCCTGGCTTCAGCACATAAGGGAGGAATTCGAGAGGTCGTTGAAGGAGTGGGAGAAGGAGTTCAACGGGCTGGTGCCGTGGAGGGTCCTGAAGACCGTCAGGAGATCAGTTCCCAGAGACGCCATAGCGGTCACGGGAGTGGGAGGACACCAGATGTGGGCTGAGATACACTGGGACGTCCTCGTGCCCGGCACGTTCATAACATCCGCAGGACTGGGGACCATGGGCTTCGGCATCCCCGCCGCGCTGGGGGCGAAGCTCGCGGCGAGGGACAGGCAGGTCGTCTGCATAGACGGCGATGGCTCATTCCAGATGACCTTGAACAACCTCTCGCTGGTCAGGGACTACGATCTGCCCTTCATCGAGGTGATCTTCGATAACAGGGCTCTCATGTTGGTGAAGCAGTGGCAGATGTACCTTTACGACAGGAGGATCATCGCCACGGAGTTCAAGGAGAATCCGGACTTCGCCAAGATAGCTGACGCCTACAACATAGAGTACAAGAGGCCGGAAAGCTACGAGGACCTCGAGAAACAGGTGGAATGGGCTGTCAGGAACAATGAACCCCTCATACTGGATGTTCTTTTGGATAACGAGAAGGATGTGGTTCTCCCGTGGGTTCAGCCTGGGAAGTGGCTCACCCAGGCGATACTGCCCCCGGGAATGGATGTGAGCCTCGAGTGGAGGTGATAGGTATGTGGGTCGAGACCAGGTTGTGTGTGAAGGTGTTCGGAGGTCTGGATCAGTTGACTCGCGTCCTGAATATAGCTAGGAGAGGGAAGGTGGTCTACAGGGGCATGGAGGCCAAGTTCGAGGATGGGCACGCCGTTGCCTGCATGGAGCTGGAGGGCAGGGCTGATGAGGTGGAGTGGGTCATGAAGAAGATATCCGCTCTGCCGGAAGTGCTGTCAGTGGAGCCGAGGCCGAGGAGGGTGGAGTTCAAGGATCCCCTCACCGAAGTGGTGCTGCCGTGAGGTGATTGGAATGGCCAAGATGTACACGGATGAGGACGTCAGCCTAGAGCCCCTAAAGGGGAAGAAGGTAGCTGTGGTCGGATACGGAATACAGGGCAGGGCCCAAGCCCTGAACCTCAGGGACAGTGGCGTTGACGTTATTGTGGGGGTCAGGAGGGGCAAGTCGTGGGAGAAGGCTGTAGAAGAGGGTTTCGAAGTATACGAGGTGGGAGAAGCGGTCTCCAAGGCGGACGTCATTCTGTACCTACTGCCGGACATGGTGCAGCCCGACGTGTGGGTGAACGAGGTCGAGCCCAACCTGAAGGATGGCGCTGTGGTTGACTTCGCACACGGCTTCACTATACATTACGGACTGATAAAGCCCAAGAGTAGCGTGGACATCGTGATGGTGGCTCCCAAGGCTCCGGGGGCTGCCGTGAGGGAGGAGTTCATCAGGGGCAGGGGAGTGCCCGCGCTGGTGGCGGTTCAGCAGGACAGCTCGGGAAGGGCCCTAGAATACGCTCTAGCCATAGCTAAGGGAATTGGCGCCACGAGGGCTGGTGTCATAGAGACGACCTTCGCGGAGGAAACGGAGACAGACCTAATAGGTGAGCAAAACGTGCTGGTCGGCGGATTAATGGAGCTCATACTGAAGGGCTGGGAGACCCTAGTGGACATGGGCTACCAGCCGGAGGTGGCGTACTTCGAAGCGTTAAACGAGGCCAAGCTGATAATGGATCTGATATGGAGGTACGGGATGAAGGGGATGCTGGAGAGGGTTTCGGTGACCGCCAGGTACGGTGGACTGACCGTAGGCCCTAAGGTGCTGGACGACGGGGTCAAGGACAGGATGAGGAGGTACGCTGAAAGGGTGGTCAGCGGCGAGTTCGCGAGGGAATGGGTGAAGGTCTACAGAAACGGCGGAGACAGGCTAAGAGAACTCATGAGAAGGGTGGAGGAGCATCCAATAGAGGAAGTGGGCCGCCGCGTCAGGAGGCTCATATTCGGGGAATGAAAAAAGATTGTAGGGGGCTAGACTAGAATCTCCTGGGCCCCCATCCATTTTTCTGCCATGCTGTAGCGCGCGCCTCCCTCGTACTTCGAAACCTTGAAAATGATCCATTTCGGCGCCAGAGCCTCGATCTCGTGGGAGGGCACCTTCATCACAGATTTGAGATGTGCCACTATTGACAGATCCATTAGGAAGACCTGTGCCTCCTTTTCGGATGGGAACGCTAGCAAATAGGTGTGTTCCAAGCCCTCATCGCTTGAGACTTCCACCTTCACAACGCAGTAGTTCGTCAACGATCCTCTCAAGGAGCGCCACTGGAGGGCCTTCTGAGGAGAGAGGAGAACCTTTCCCCCGTTACGGGAGGCCACACTTGTAATCGAATGGGGATCGGGAGAGTAGGCGACTACCAAGAAGTTACTCTCCGCAAAGACGCATCACCTCGCGCGAGGGGTTCCTGTCATTAAAAAGGATTGCTATACGGTCGAAAAATGTGATCACTCAGATACCTTTCCACTCAACTCCTCCACTTCTATCCTTATCACGACGACACTTTCCAACTCCTCGTCCGTGGAGCGGTACCTGTAACCGGGCGAAACCCTCTCCACCATGCACTCCAAGGCCTTCCTCTTCTCGTTCAGGTCCTCGACTATGTATGCCTTTCCCCTCCCCACGACGCTCCTGTACCTAAAGGTCCAAGAGCATGGCTTTCCTTCCGTGACCACCTCAACGTCCACCTCCACCTCGAAGCATATCCTGTTGTTCTCCCTCAACACCTCCAGCTTCTTTCCCTCCTTGGCGGAGTGGAGATACATCACGCCTCGATCGTAGCAATACATCATCGGGACGCAGTAGGGCCTGTTCCCCTCGCACAACGCGATTCTGCACACGAGCGCCTTCCCCAAGATCTCCTCTATCTCTCTCAAGTCCCTTATCTCCTTATCTTTCCTCCTCACGGGGATCAGCGCTATCTTTCCATTAACTGGTCCTTTGGACGTTCCTTCCACCGGAATCACCTTGGAATAGGACGAGGGGCCTTCAGTCCGCCCGTCAGACCTCATCCCGAGTTGGTTTAAGGAATTATCATCATCGGCCCATTCAACTCCCGAGGAGGAGATTTAACGTTTTCTGGCAGCTCCGTCGATCGTGATGAATGCGAATGCCAGGTAAACCTTTAATAGGGCTCTCTTCACTTTCATCAACGATGAGAAACCTCTCCGCGTTGATGGTCCTCGCGATCCTCCTGGCTCAGTCCTTCAGCCTGATCCAAGCCTCTTCTCTCACGGGACCCGTTGCCATAGTCTCCAACTCGATCGACATGCCCACTGCAGAGAGGATGAAGTCGGTGCTGGAGGCCATGGGGTTCGAGGTGAGGATCTTTTCACCAGAGGAGTACAGCGATGCTCTGGATTACGGCCAGTTCGTCATAGTGTTGGGCGGGCACAAGGCTCCGGAGGGGATAGGTCAGATATCCTCCTCTCTCCTGTCCCCCGAGGAGAAGAGTAAGCTTGAGAGGAGAAATTACGCCTATTATTTCGTCAAGAGAGGCCCTGAAAGGAAGCCCGTGGTCGTCGTGGCAGGCAATGATAGGTACGGGACCTACAGGGCGGCCAACACCTTCCTACTGAAGGGATTGAATCAGGTAGATGCCCTGCTCTCCTCTCCCGGTCCCGTTGTGGTCATAATGGGAACCCCCGCGGGTGGTTGAGCATGACCTCCCGCTCCCGGGAGACGGGAGTGGAGAGGCTGGCCCTGCTGATGGAGCGCCTGTTGAGAGGAGGGGAGGTCTCGCCTCGAGACTTCTCTCCTGAGATTGGAGAGGGGATACTTTGGACCCCGAGTAGTGGGACGTCCCTGACGGAGGCCCTCATACTCTCCGGTCCCCCGCTAGTCCCCCTAGAGGGTGACACTCGAAAGATAGAGAGGTTGTGGAGGGAAGGCCTAGTCAAACCCATTGCCCCCCGCCCGCTCGGTGGCTGGCGCGTGGTCTCCCCACTCAGAGATGTGGTCCTCTTCTCCCTAGCTTGGATGCTACTTAACCGCTTTGGGTGGGGCGAGAGGATCCCTGTAAAGGACATGAGGGAGCTTTACCTGGGATATATGAGGGACTACGCGAGCAGGTGGGGATCGAGGTTCAGAGAGGCCTTTTACCTAATGGCACTCGGGCTCGAACCCCTACTTAGTGGAAAGAGCTTGGATGCTCTAGTGAAGCTGGTCCTTTACCCCTTCGGGTACGGTGGCACGGCCAAGGGTTTCCTCCCTCTAAGAGAATCCTATGTTCCTGAGGAGATCTCATCTAAGATGCTGCGCTTGAGGAAAGGCCTCTGTGTTTACCTCCCCGTACCCAAGTCCGAGAGCTTGGAACTGTTGAGGTTCGCCCAAGACATGGGTGAGGCTTACGGGGAACTCAAGGTGAAGATCTATCTCATCATGAGAAAGCTCCTACGTGCCAGACAGCCGAGAATCTCCTCCCTCGAAGAGGTCTTGGAACAGCTTTCCAACGAGTTGAGGGACTGGAGCCGGAGGAGGAAGCTCTCTCTGCTGGGAGCTAAGTTGAGGAGGAGAATCCTCAGGTTCTACGCGATCTATCCATCAGCCCCCGATCTGTGGATGAGTAAACAGGGAGAGGGAGCATTCGAGAGGATGGGTAGGCCCAAAGGAATAAGCGCCGTCCCGTGGCCGTTCAAAGAGAAGGGAGTCGCCCTGATCTCGTTGGAAACGGGTGATCAGATCAGAGGAGCCTCGTGACAGCCGAATCCCCTGTCGTTCAGCCTGCCCAAGTTGTAGAGCATGTCCTTGAGAGCGTTCCTAGCCTCCTCCAAGTCGGAGAACTTGCCCATCCAGACGGCTGGGAATCTGCCCTCTAAATTTTCCCTTTCCACTATGAGGACCATGTATCCTTCCTCTCCCCTCAGGAGGAAGCCCTCCGCCTCGTACTCGTCCACTCTATTGGCTCCAACGCACACCATATCTACCTTATCCAGAACATCCAGCTTAATGAGGTTGAGGCTCATCCACCTCTCACCTTCTCCAGTAAGAGGGACAGTGCCCTCCTTAACGCTCTATCAGACTCCTCCCCAAGCCATCTAGGTCTCCTCATTATCTCCTCAATCTCTTCAACGTTCTTTAGCTTCTCATGAAGCTTGAATCCCAGTCTCCCCTGCCTTCGAAGGCTGCACTCGAGGAAGATCCTTCCATTTCCCTCTATAAGCTCGCAAACGACGTAAACTCCCTGAGAAACCTCCACTCTGGCCATCTCAATCCGGGGGGTCTGATGGGTGATATATTAAATTGTTAATACCGTTCGTATGATTGGATCGGACTTTTAAGTTCGACTCCTCGGGAGGGATGGATCATGCTTCTCAAAATACTAGAGGCCATCAAGGGAATCGCTCCCGTTACTAAAGTCTCTAGAGACGCGGAAGATCCGGACCTCTTCACTGTCACTGTCCGCTTTCCCAGAGATGAGATCACTCACATGAGAGAGGTCCTTCAAGAGTCGTACAGCGGGGCGGAGAGAAGGTACGGGAAAGTTTCCGAGGGGGGAATGGATGAGGAAGGCGTCGACGCCTGGATCTACGTTGAGGGCGAGCTGGACGACTTAGACGAGTTGGTCGAGGAGGCTAAAAAGGGCGAGGACGTTTTAGGTACACTAGAGCTGAAGGAGGACAAGTTCGGTGCTCTCATCTACCCCAAGGGATCACTCAGTGCCTTCTCCGTTCACATGGCCTATCTGATATCTAGGGTGCTCCCGCCCGAGGCGAAGACCTTCTCTCTCATCGGTTACGAGCTCACTAAGGAGTGCGTTGAGGTCTCCATGTATGTTTCAACGGCAGAGGAATGCTCACCCGAGCATGAGCATGTACATGAGCACGAACATGAGCATGAGCACGAACATGGGGTCGAGGATGAGGGGTGATCTCAATGAGGGAATTACTCTCCGTGGCGAGGAGCCTCCGAAATAGGCCTGAGGTAGAGGAGGTAATCGTGAACTTCACCTCGGCGCGCGTCACCGTCGTGATCAGTCCTAGCTACGTGGAGAACCTGTTGAGGAAGGCCCTAGAGGAGGCTAAATCCTCATATGAAGGGTTCGGCCCCCTGAGGGAGTTAGGAGAATCCGATCTGGAGGATGGTACCTTCGAACTAACTTTGTCCGTGGAGAGGGGAAGATTCAGGGATCTCGAGTCACTTGCAAAGAGAAGGGGAGATGAGATCATTGGATTAGAGATCGAGGAGGGTGAATTCAGGGCGAAGGTGCTACTCAGAAGCGCGTCCATCGAAAGGATCCTTAAACCTCTCATGGAGGAGCTGAAGAAGTTGAAGTTCATCGTGGAATTCGCCGGGGCCGAGTTAGAGGTTTCCAAGGCGGCCATCTTCGCGCCTCCTCCCGTCGCTTCCGTGCCTAAGGTGACTAGTGGCGGACTGGCCTCTCTGTCCATACCGCTCAAGTACAGGGCGTACCTCGATCTGTGCATGGAACTGGGTAACCATTATTTATCGACCATCTAGCTGAATCGTCGGGAGTTAAATTGCTGACCGAGGTGGCCCTTCCCCACATACTGTACTTGGCCGTGGTGTCACTGATAGCTGTGGCCTATAGTAGGATAAGGCCCGTCGTGATACTCCCAGCCCTGATGATAGGCTCCCTGTTGGGGAAGGCCCTCGGTCTGGAGATACCGACCCTCCTAGTCAATTTGAGCCCGTTCGCCCTCGCCCTTCTGGTGTTCATAGCTGGCGTCGAGTTAGATGTGGATTTCGTCAGGAAGGAGAAGGAGAGGCTCCTCCTATTCATTTTCTTCGAGGCTTCGATCCTCCTCACGCTTTACGGCTTCCTTAGGACGGTGATGAACCCTGCCGGCGCCCTCACGCTCACGGCCATAATGATAGCCTCCAACGAGGCTTTCGCGTATGAGTACGGTAAGAGCGTTGACAGAGAAATGGCCAACTACGGGATAGCCATCTCCATACTGGAGGACTCCTTGGCCGTGTTCCTAGCATCGGTGGGTTACTTCACGCTAGGGCTGGAAGGCCTTTCCAGGGAAGCTGTCTACGGGCTAATCGCCTGGAGCATCGTCGTCCTAGCGATAACGGTGATCTTGGCTAGATGGATAGACAGAATAGTGCAAGGGGCAGGGGAAAGCACCAAGCTGTTGACGGTCCTCCTCTACATGCTGATACTCATCTCGATATCCGAGTTCCTCCACCTGCCGGAGGCCCTAGTAGTGTTCATCGGGGCCATATCCATGGCAATACAGGGAATGGACAAGCCTGTGTTCGAGGTGCTTGAGGGACTGATGACCCTAGCCCTGATGGGATTCGTGATGACGCTGCCCTACGAGGTCCATGTCTTGGAGACCACCTCGATTGAGATCTTCTGGGTTTACGTGAAGGCGGCCTCGATAGGGTTCACCCTCGCCATACTAGCCTATGTGTTCAGGGCCATAGCCCTGTTTGCAGCGAGCTTCCTCAGCGGGTTGGAGTTCATAAGGGGGATGAGGCTGAGCCTCGTCCTAGCTAATACCGGAGAGTTCGGTCTGCTCGTGCTCGCGACCCTGCTAGCCCAAGGCGTGGAGCTTCCCACCGAGCTAGCTTTGGGTGCCATGTTTGCCTATGCGTTTAACCTGACCTTCCTGAACGTGATCAGCAAGAGAGTAGATACCATAGTGAACACGATAATGCTGAAGACCCCTAAACCCTTGATGGACAGCATACTGAAGATCCACGAGGAGGTGAGCGATCTCATAAACAACCTGATTGCTGACGTGGAATTCAAGTACCACGTCTATCAGCTGGCCCTGATAATCAGCATAACTTACATACTATCCTTCCTCTTCAACCTCAGGGTCGGATTCCACCAGATAATCCTCATAGCTCTATTCTCCTCCATAATAGCGGCCATCTACATAATCTTCCAGAGGATGGCCAGCGACATAAGGAGGATAAGTGAGTTGGGCATCTCGTCCGCGTTCAGCATCCTGCTGAGAGTGCTTATACTTTACATGACCGTTCTCCCCATGCTCAGCATCGCCGACGAGTTCTTCAGGAGGGGGATCGTGTTAACCTTCTCTAATCCACTGTCCTTCATCTCAGTGGTCCTGCTTTCGGTGGGGATCGTGATAGGATCCGACAAGCTCATATCAAAGCTCAGGAGCGCGATAAAACCCGTTGAGTGAGTTTGCTCATCCCAACCAACAGGATTACAGCTAAGGAAAACGAGATCGCTACAGCGAGGATCGACTTTGGCCCGGATATCGACGCTATGGGGAAGAAGCTGGTTAGATATGGTACATAAAGCAATCGGGAGCGCCCTTTTGGATGCGACGAGCTGAGAAGTTCGAATATGGTGATCGCCAGAGCCGAGGTGAGGAACCATCCAAGGAAGTTCAAAGTGGGAATACCGAACCAAGGGCCGCTTGAGTCCCATGCCCAGATTCCCCGTTCAACCATGACCGGATCAACCGCCGTATCAAGGATCACCATGAGGAGCGATGTAAACATCACTCTCCGGAACCTCTTGACGATGGGTAGGGAGGCCAGATAGGCTGTATAGAGGTAAATGCCCCAAGCCAGCGCTATGGGAATAGGGACACCCCACAAACTCACTCTCTCGAAGGAGAGGTACCTGTATCTCCCGAAGGGGATCCCATACCGGGTCCCTACGAGCTCCATGAAGAAGCCCGTGAGGCATCCTGACAGGAATAGAAGGGGCGCGGTTCTCCACTCGGAGAACGCGAGAATCAAGGAGATTGTTAACGAGATCAGCAGGATCGCGTCAGCCCATTCTCTAACTCCCAGGAGGAAGATCAGCCCGTTTAGTAGGTATCCCGTGGCGAGAGCAATGGCAGATGCCCTAATGCGCCTGCATTCCACATGAAGAGGATGCCCTATCAAGCTTATTCACCTTCCCCCTCAGCTCAGCCAACCATAGCAAGGACTGCTAGCGTGAGGCATGATCTAGCGAGTTCGATGAGCCCATAGGTCTTCACCCTGATCTTGGAGGACAGACCGCTAATCTCTTGAAGCAGCCTGCTGACCAGATCCACTAGAATTACCATCAAGAGGCTGGAGGACTGCGAGGTAATCAATAGGAGGGAGATTCCAGCCGCTACTCCTGAGATGAAAGCCCTCGAATCCCAACCTAAGACCCTTATTGATGCGTGACTGGTGGATAAGATCGAGTAGAGGGGAGGTATCATCAAGTCAACCGGATTAAGTGCCCCTCCAGACACCATCAGGATGGGTGAGTGCATCGCTACAGCTGCGGAACCGGCTATAGTGGATCCGTGGGTGACCTCCCTACCGGGAGAGGTAGACAAGAAGATTATCGCAACGAGAAGGAGCAGCGCGATAGCCAGCGGGAGGACTAACGGATTTATGATTAGCGAGGGAGTATAGACGAAGACGATTCCTGATAGCAGCTTAACGAGCTTTTTGAACCTTCTACTGGCTATCAAGCCCAGTATCTCATCTGATATGAGGAGGAGGATAATGGAACCGGTTAGTGATGAAAGGACGTAGAGGTTCCATGTTCTTACCTCGAGAAGGGCATAGATCAGGGTAGCTAGCCAGAGAGATAGCAATCCACTCTCTTTAGGGATCTTCAGGATTCGCATATCCCGGCCCCGTTAAATTACAATTGTTATATAACACCCCGGGAATGCATTAATATAATGATTGGCAACTCCGCCCGTGAACCCGAGGCAAGCTCTAATCATGGTTCTCCTCATCTTGCTTGTCTTCCCAGCGCAGATCGGGACTTCCATCGCTAGAGGGAAGAATTTTGAGCTGGGGGTCTACGATCCCTGTCCCGACCCGTCCTGTGACCCATCCTCTACACTCCGAAGGCTCAAGGAGTCGGGAGCTAACGCCATACTGGTTACTCTAGTTGACGGAGAGGGTTACGCACTCTACCCATCTAAATTGCTTCCAATAAAGAGTGAGATGCTAGACACTACCTTGAGAACCATTGAGGAGGCTAGGAAGCTGGGAATGAGGGTTTACGGGTGGGTAAATATCCCACACGAGGTGTGGTTGAGGAAGCATCCCGAGTGGATAGCTGTCCTCTCCAACGGCAGGCCCTCCGACTTTTACTCCGCCGATTACTTCCACAGGATAGTCCCTCCATCGAGAGTGGTTAGGGAGAAGGAATGCATTGATCTGTTGAGGGGCATAGCGAGGGAAGTGGCTTCCTTGGGTGTTGACGGCATCGACATCAACGACAACTTCCAGTTCTCCGATGTCTACTTGGAGAAGGAGGACATGTCCCTCTTGACGAGCTACGATGAGTTTACGGTAAGGGCCTTCGAGAGGGATACCGGTGTGACGGTCAAGGGGGACTCTCCGGAGGAGTGGGCGTCTTTCATCGAGGGGAACGATCAGGTATGGAGGAAATGGGTGGAGTGGAGGGCTGAGCAGGTTACCGAGCTTATCAGGATAATCACCTCGGCAGCTAGACAGGTGAGGCCCGGCATAGAGGTGAGGCCCCACCTCCTGATATGGGATCCCCTAGAGACGTACGGCATAGACTTCTCCAGTATAGCGGCAGTAACGGGAACCCTCTACGTGATGATCCCCTCAAGTGAGAGCAGGCTGAGGCACTTCAAGACCGTGTGGAAGGCCCGTCAAGTAGCCAGTAAGGTGATGGCATCCACCTATCTGCCCGACCTGCCGAAATTGAGCGAGGAGGAAGCGAGGAGGAGAGCTCTCTGGATAGCATCCGCCGGGGCCGACGGCATATACGTCTTCTGGGAGGGCGTGGGTGAGGAGAGATATGAGCTGATGAGGGCCATATTCGATGAATTCAGGGGGGTTAAGGATTACCAAGCCCCGGGTTGGTTGAAGGGGGCACGTGTGGTCTCAGTGTACGCTGAGTCTCCTGATGTCGATCTCTCTGCTCTGAGGGATCAGGGAGTGTCATTGGTGGAGCTGGATGTGGGGCTCAGTTCCTGTGACAGGCTGTATAACGAATTCTCCAAGGCATTAGGAACTGTGAAGGTCATCTCCGGAGAAGCTCGCTCCTTGGGCATGAGAGTTGTGGTTTACGTTCCCGCTCTGGAGGTAGTGTGCGACGAGCCGGTTCACGAGGAATGGACCCAAGTCTCCTTAGATGGAAGGAAGCTCGTGGTCAGCGGGGAGGAACTGGGTGTGCCATGGGTTGGGAAGGGTGAGGTCGATCTGTGGATGTCCCCCCTCTCACCGCACAGGGAGGTCCTAATTGATAGGATCAGGAAGTTGATGGAAGTGACGGACGGTATCTGGCTCGATGTCCCTCACCTCCCCGAGTATTTGACGGAGGAGATGAGTGATCTATGGCCCGATGCCTCCGAGTGGGGAAGGAAAGGATTCGAGGAGGAATACTGGGAGTCTCCCCCGAGCTCCACGGACGACCCCTCGTTCCCACTGTGGCTGAGGTGGAGGCACGACATGGCGCTCGACTTCGTTCTCGCCGTCGCTGAAGAGGCCTTCTCGCT